>WGFF01000181.1 GCA_015492355.1 Deltaproteobacteria bacterium | reverse complement strand
GCTCTCGCCATGGAATAACCCTGTCCATCTCGGCGAGAAAAAACTCCCTGCGGGTCACCTTGCGATAACGTTCAAAGGTGCCTTCAGCAAAAGTCTGTTGACGCATTATATCCACCTCCCTGCAGCTTGATGCGAATAATCGTATCATAAAACATGGGAGGAATAAATCAGAGATTCCTTAGATTTGTTGTTAGGAAATCATCGTGTATTATCTTAATATCTCCTCCAAGTGCATCAAAAAATATCTTTTCTTCTTTAACTTTCTGTGGTTTCATGCTATTTATATCTGTTCTCATTTTTGTATCCTTCCCTTCTGCCTTGTTCATAACCATTGCCTCTGATTATGTTTAAAGCAGTCTCTATCTGAAATATTCGCTATATTAAAAACACAATTATATGTTCTTTCGAGGCAAGCACATCTCTTATCAGACCCGTTACATTACGATAGCATGAGTATAATACAACCTGTGACACCATCTCATTATATTATCCGGTCTGAATTTGATGCACGTTGTCAAATTATCTCATACATCCCTGAGGATTACAAGGCGGGCAGGATTATTTGACATCCTTTCTTACAGGTATGCGTCTGTAGGTGGCAATGGAGCCATCGTTTTTGATGAAGACCACATCGAGGAGTATTATCTTCCCATCCATTATCCTGAACAGTTCAACACTCGATGTGCCTGGTATGATAAAATCAGTAACCACCACAAATGTTTTTGAATCGAGTGCTGTAACGGTCTTCTCCGTCCTCCTTCCCTCCCTCCAGTCCTCTCCGTGGAGAAGCGGGGTGGTAAAGAGGCAGAAGACCAACACCATTATTACAATACTCCATCCTCTCATTACATCCTCTCCTGTTCCATAAAGATATGCCCCTGGCCTGAGGCTCTTCTAAACCATACCCACCACCTCCATCAATCCGCCTGTCTCCTCAGGAAAGTAGGTGTATCGTATATATCATCATCCAGGTCCACTGGACTGGGTGATGGTGTGAATCCACGGTTGATGTCGGTCTTCCTTGTGGCATGAGCCTTCTCTTTTCTTATAACGGTGGGTACATCCAGGTCTTCCACTATCACTGCGGATGTGATACCGTCTCTGCATGTTCTGGGTCCTCTTCCGAACCCTGTTGCTATGACGGTCACCCTCAGGTCTTCGCCCATTGTATCGTCTATGACCGCACCCATTATTATCTGTGCATCCTCGTGAGCCTCCTCGTACACAAGGCTCGATGCCTCGTTTATATCGTTCAGCGTCATATCAGATGACCCTGTGATGTTTATGAGCACACCCTTAGCACCACTTATGGATATATCCTCAAGCAGTGGGCTCGATATCGCCTTCCTTGCTGCCTCCTGTCCCCTGTTCTCTCCCCGTGCTATACCACTGCCCATGAGTGCCTGACCCCTCTCTGACATTATGGTCCTCACATCCGCAAAGTCCACGTTTATAAGCCCTGGTACCATTATGACATCGGATATACCTTTAACAGCTTGAAGCAGTACCTCGTCTGCCTTTTTGAAGGCATCCCTGAGGGATGTGTTCTTGCCAGCCACAGAGAGGAGCCTATGGTTGGGTATGGTTATGACAGTGTCGACCACATCCTTGAGCCTTTTGAGTCCTTCATCTGCCTGTTTCATCTTTCTCGTCCCCTCAAAGGCAAAGGGCTTTGTTACCACCGCAACAACAAGTGCCCCACAGTCCTTTGCCACCTCTGCAACAACAGGTGCCCCACCCGTGCCAGTGCCACCACCCATGCCTGCTGTAATAAAGACCATATCCGCATCGTTCAGTACATCTGCTATCTGTTCCTTGCTCTCTATGGCTGCGTTCCTCCCCACCTCAGGGTTTGCACCAGCACCGAGTCCATGGGTTATGTTCGCACCGAGCTGTATCTTTATCCCAGCCCTCGATCTTTCGAGTGCCTGACTGTCCGTATTCGCGGTAATGAACTCCACACCCTCCAGACCCGCCTCTATCATCGTATTCACCACATTGCCACCACATCCACCTATGCCTATTACCTTCAACCTTGCACCCCTGTTAAAACTCTCCATCTCAAAATCCATACTTCACCTCCCTTTTTGTTTACAGGGTCACACCTCATGACCCCATGGTTAGAAAGGTTTAGGGTATCCATTTAAAAAAACTCCTTCATCCAGTCCCTCATCCTTGAAAGCATGGTATTGAAGATATTGTGGCTCTCCCTCCTGAACTGCACCCCCATGGTGTTTCTGCTCCCATATTGAACAAGTCCCACACCTGTGGAATACATCGGGCTTTTGACCACGTCCACAAGCCCTGTTATGTTCATGGGTATACCCCTCCTTACCGGAAGGTTGAAGACCTGTTCTGCAAGCTCTGTTATCCCTTCCATGGATGCGGTTCCACCTGTGAGTACAACCCCTGAGGATATGAGCCCGTCATAGCCTGACTTTCTTATCTCGTTGTTGACCAGTTCGAATATCTCCTCCACCCTCGGCTCTATTATCTCGCAGAGTGTGCGTCTCGATACCCTTCTCGGTCTGTGTCCTCCCACCCCTCTCACCTCTATGGCTTCGTCCGTTGAGACCATGGCTGTCATGGCACAGCCGTGCTGTTTTTTCACCTTTTCAGCCTCCTCAGTGGATGTCCTCAAGCCCACTGCAATATCCCCTGTAACCTGATTGCCTCCAAGGGATATAACGGTTGTGTACTTTATCGTTCCACCATGATAGAGCGCCACATCGGTTGTGCCACCGCCTATGTCAACGAGCACAACCCCTATCTCCTTCTCATCACTGTTGAGTACCGATTCACTGCTCGCTATCTGCTGGAGCACTATATCCTCCACATCGAGCCCTGCCTTGTTGGCACACTTGACTATGTTCTGGGCAGAGGTTACCGCAGCGGTCACTATGTGCACCTTGACCTCGAGCCTTATCCCGTTCATGCCGAGCGGTTCCTGTATACCACCCTGATCGTCTATGATGTATTCCTGGGGTATCACGTGTATGACCTCCCTGTCAGGGGGTATCACCACTGCCTGCGCTGCCTCTATAACCCTCTCTATGTCCGCACGGGTAATCTCCCTGTTCTTTACCGCTATTACACCGTGGCTGTTGAAAGCCCTTATGTGTCCGCCCGCTATACCGCAGTAGACCCTGTTTATCTCACATCCTGCCATCAGTTCCGCCTCCTCTATGACCTTCCTTATGGACTCAACGGTACTCTCGATATTCACCACCACACCCTTTCTCAGCCCCTTTGAAGGATATGTACCTATACCTATTATCTCTATGGAGTCCTTTGTCCTCTCCGCAACTATGGCACATATCTTGGTGGTACCTATATCGAGACCGACTATCAAGTTATCCCTCTTTGCCATTCTCTCAAGCCCCCTCTCTATCTGACTTGTGTTGAGGGAAACCCCTTCTTCCTGTCCCCCAGCCACATACAGGTACGACATGGTGGACAGGGGTAAAAGGCTCAATCTACGGGGCTCCCTTAGACCACATCCCTCCCGAGCCATTGAACCGTACCAGCCATCCCCCGGGAAGGGGTCTTACTCGATAATCCATCGTCCTCCTCATACAATATCCATTGCAAACCGCACAACCACACCACGCTCATCATTGAGGTCCACCGCCTCTATACCGCTCAGATTACCCTTTCTGAATCTTACCAGCCTCTCAAAGTGGGCTATCTTCCTTTCAAAGTCTCCCATCCCTATATTGAGCCTTATTCCGCCCTCAAGGGTATAGATGGAAAAACCCTGGGTGCCATCCACGTGTATCTCTGATACCTTCTCCAGGTTGAACCCCCTCCTGTTTGCAAGAAACTCCATCAGATAGAGAAGCCTCTCCTCGACCTCTGGCTCCCTGCCACCCATCTCGCCAGGCACAAGCCCTGTTACGATCGGGAGATCGAGACCATCGTCGGTTGAGTACCTCTTGAACACCACACCAGTCCTGTCCATAACATAGAGCTCACCATCGAGCCTTATAAGTGAAATAGGTTCCCTCTCCTCTATTTCCACGACTATACGGTCAGGCAGTCTGCGGGCTATCCTGACCTCCTTTATCCAGGGATGCTCCCTGAGCCTTCTTACAGCCCTGTCTATATCGACTGTAAATATATTCTCATTCATTCCTATGCCGGAAAGATTCATCACCTCGTCTCTCTTGACCCTTTCTATCCCTGATATATCGATCCTCTTTATATCGAAATAGGGATTGGTGTGTATCTCCCTGTAGAGCCACACCCCTGAAAGTGAAATCCCCACCACCACACCCGCATAGACTGCCAGCCTGAATAGCCTAAAAAGGGTCTCATTTATCCTCGCTCCCAGGGGCTTTTTTCGCCTTCTGTTGGCTTTCTTCCTCAACCTCATGACTTGTTCACCCCTGCATCGAGCAGTATCTCCTCTACCAGCTCCCTGTAACCCATGCCCGCACCTGATGCAGCCATGGGGAAGAGACTCCTCTCTGTCATGCCCGGCACTGTATTGACCTCGAGCACATAGGGTATGCCATCCTTTCCAAGTACCATATCCACCCTCACACCACCCCTGCATCCTATAGCCCTGTAGGCAGAAAGGGCTATCTCCTTAACCCTATCCTCGATCCCACCTTCGAGCACCGCAGGCACATCGAACTCGGTCATACCCTTTGTGTACTTTGCGGTGTAGTCGTATATCTCACCAGACGGCTTTATCTCCACAACAGGGAGTATCCTCCCGTTGAGTATAGACACGGTGAGTTCCCTGCCCTCTATATAGGACTCAACGAGCACCCTGCCCGAATACCTCCTTGCCTCCTTTACTGCCCTTTCGAGGTCCTCGGTCCTCCTTATCAGGCTCACCCCTATGGTAGAGCCCTGGTCCACAGGCTTCACCACGAGGGGAGGAGACATATCTATATCCTCAACCCGTTCGTCAATCACCATGTACCGTGGGGTGGGTATACCGCATGCGTTAAGGACCATCTTGGTCACCCTTTTGTCCATCGCTATCGCACTCGCTGTAACACCCGAACCTGTATAGGGTATGCCCATCATCTCCAGAATTCCCTGTATACATCCATCCTCTCCGTACCTTCCATGGAGGGCAATAAAGGCGACCTCCATGCCTGTCTTTTTTATCTCCTCTGCAACGTTACTCCCCACATCCACTCCCACTGCATCGTAGCCGAGTTCAAGCAGTGCGGAAAGAACCGCCCTGCCAGACCTGAGGGATATCTCCCTTTCCCTGGACATCCCCCCCATGAGAACACCTATCTTTCTGTTCTTTATCCCTTCCATTACCTCTCGCAGAAAGGGGTATCCTTGCGGGGTGTTCCCGAAAGGCCGGAGACACCCATGGATACCACCATTCAATCCTCTCCAACGACCCTTATCTCGGGCTCCAGCACAACACCCTTGATCCTGTAGACCATATCCCTTGCCAGAGCCATGAGGCCCAACACATCCTTTGCCTTTGCCCTTCCGAGGTTCACTATATAGTTTGCATGTACATCCGAGATCTGTGCATCACCGTATCTCTTCCCCTTAAGCCCAACCTCCTCTATGAGCCTGCCTGCGTTCATGCCCTCGGGGTTCTTGAAGATGGAACCCGCACCCGGAAAGCCTACAGCAGAGGTGGCTCTTCTTCTCTCCCCATACTCCCTCATCCTCTTCCTTATCTCACCTGGGTCTGCCTTCTTGAGCCTTATATGGACATTCACAATCACACTGCCCTTTGGTAGTTCTGTCCTCCTGTACGAAAAATTAATCTCCCGCCTCGACAGAAAGCCCCTGAATCTCTTACGTCTCCCCCATACCACCTCCACCCCTTCGACCACATCCTTCATCTCCCCTCCGTATGCACCTGCATTCATGACCACAGCCCCACCCACACTGCCGGGTATACCACAGGCAAACTCAAGCCCTGTAAGCCCCCTGTCAGCACACTCCATGACAAGGCTTCTCATGCCCACACCAGCCCCGCAGACCACCTTTGTCTCATCCTCCCATCTCATGTCCCCAAAACCCTCTGCCATGTTCACAACGATACCCCTTATACCGCCATCCCTTACAAGGAGATTCGTACCACCGCCGAGCACAAAGAGGGGAAAATCCTTTGCCTCCGCAAACTGGAGGAGATCATGGAGGTCCCCTTCGTCCTGGGGGAATGCCATGACATCACAGGGACCACCTATCCTGAAGGAGGTATAGTCCCGCATCGGCACATTGAAGAGTACCTTGCCCTTGAAACGATGGATGAAGAAAAGCGAATACTGAAGGCTCAATCCATCCCTCCTGCACTGTACTTTCTATTCCTCAGGAGACCCAAAAACTCTTCTGCCACCTTCCATACATTACCCGCACCGAGGGTTATGACGATATCGCCCTCTTTTGTGGTCTCTTCGAGTATACGGGGTATGTCCATGATCTCGGGTACAAAGACCACATCCTTGTGCCCGTGCTCCCTTACACCCCTGTAGAGGGTGTAGCCTGATATACCCTCTATCCTCTCCTCACCCGCAGGATATATCTCTGTAAGGATGAGTCTGTCTGCATCGTTGAATGACCGTGTGAACTCCTCAAGCAGGTCCATGGTCCTTGTATACCTATGGGGCTGGAATACCACCACAGCCCTCCTCATGCCGAAGGCAGACTTCAATGCCCTGAGTGTTGCCCTTATCTCCACTGGATGGTGTCCATAGTCGTCTATAACGAGTATCCCCCTTTCTCTACCCTTTACCTGGAATCTCCTCTCCACCCCCTTGAAGCCCTCAAGCCCCTCCTTTATCCTTGCGAATTCCACACCCAGCTCCCTTGCAACAGCCACACTCGCAAGGGCATTGTATACATTGTGTTCACCGGGCATCCTTATAACCACACAACCCGCACACCTTCCTTCCATCCATACCTCAAAACAGGTATTCATACCCTTCTGCTCCACATTCCTTGCATATATATCAGCCTGGGCACTCAACCCATAGGATATGTACCTCCGTTTTATGGAGGGGATGAGCCCCTGTATTACAGGATGATCGAGACACACAACAGCACACCCGTAGAAGGGTACCTTGTTCAGGAAATGGAGATACGCCTTTTTTACGTCCTCCATGTCCCTGTAGTGGTCCATGTGTTCACGGTCTATGTTGGTGACCACTGCTATGGTGGGTGTGAGCTTAAGAAAGGTGCCATCGCTTTCGTCTGCCTCTGCAACGAGGAACTCCCCTCCTCCGAGCCGTGCATTCGCATCTATGTGGTTGAGTTTCCCACCTGTTACAACAGTGGGGTCGAATCCAGCAGTGGAGAGTACAGAGGCTATCATGGATGTGGTGGTGGTCTTACCATGGGTGCCTGCTATGGCAATACCGTACTTCATCCTCATAAGTTCCGCAAGCATCTCTGCCCTCGGAATAATCGGTATCTGGAGAGAGCGTGCCTCCTTTATCTCTGGATTGTCCATCCTCACCGCAGAGGAATATACCACACAGTCCGCACCATGCACGTTACTACCACTGTGCCCTATGTTTATGAGTGCACCCAGCCCCCTGAGCCTCTGGGTGGTATTCGATTCCACCAGATCAGACCCTGTAACCTTGTAACCCATGTTTATGAGCACCTCTGCTATACCGTTCATGCCACTGCCACCTATGCCCACGAAATGTATCCGCTTTATCCTACCCCTGTACATGGCTTATCTCCTTCCCTCAATCAGTCTTGTGTAGTCCTCCACTATGGTCTCACCTGCACCCGGTCTGGCAAAACCCTTCACAGCCTTCTTTATCCTTTCGAGTTCACCGGGATTCTCGTAGAACCTCCTTATAGCATCTGCAAGGGTACTCCCTGTAAGGCTCTCCTGTTTTATCATCACCACCGCCCCTTTTTCAGCAAGCACCCTTGCGTTTATCTCCTGATGGTCATCCGCTGCAAACGGATATGGTACAACTATGGCTGGTAGCCCCAGGGCTGTTATCTCTGCTATGGATGTTGCCCCAGCCCTGCATATAACAAGGTCTGCCCTCCTGTAGGCATCTGCCATGTTATCTATGAACTTGAACACCTCCACCTTGAGCCCCTTTCTCCTGTACGAGGACAGAGCCATCTCGTATCCCTCCTCCCCTGTCTGATGCACCACCCTGAGTCCATCCCATATATCAGTAAGATACTCCACCGCATCCAGAAAGGCAGCATTTATGGTGGTAGCACCCTGGCTTCCACCGAATACAAGAAGGGAGAACTTACCATTCCTTATCTCTCCCCTGCCCTCAAGGATATCCCTCCTTACAGGATTGCCTGTAAGTACGGTCCTTCCCCTGGGGAAGTAGACCTCTGATTCCTTGAAGGATATGTATATCCTGTCCACTATCCTTCCAAGGAGCCTGTTTGTAAGCCCCGGGAGGGCGTTCTGCTCGAGTATGGCTGTCCTTATACCGAGAAGGCGTGCTGCCACCACAACAGGTGCAGAGGAATAACTGCCACTGCCTATGACACCCTGTGGCTTTATGGTCCTGAGCAGACCTATTGCCTTTATGGTCGACCTAAACGCCTTCCACAGTGCCCTTATCCTTTCAGTGGTCCTTTTCTTCTTGATCGCCTCCACATCCAGGAGCTCAAGCCTGTATCCGCACGAAGGTATCACCCTCTCCTCAAGCCCCCCTCTACCGCCTATGAAGACTATCTCAATGTGCGGATACCTTCTTTTGAACTCCTGGGCAAGGGCAAGGGCTGGGAAGAGATGCCCGCCAGTACCACCACCTGTTATGACAAGCCTCAATAGGTTCTTCATGCCTCGTTACTCTTTATACATACGTTCAGTATCATACCCACTGCGGTCATGTTGACCACAAGGGATGTACCACCATAACTTATGAAGGGCAGGGTAAGCCCCTTTGGCGGGAGCATACCCAGTGTGACAGCCATGTTCAGACCAGCCTGGAGGACTATCATAAGTGTGAGCCCCAGTGAAAGATACGTACCGAAGAGGTCCTTAGCCCTGAAGGCTATCCTTGTACCACTCAGAAGAAAGAGGAGATAGCATAGAATAATCCCTGCAACACCTACGAATCCTATCTCCTCGCCTATTACTGAGAATATAAAATCTGTATGCGCCTCTGGCAGATAGAAGAGTTTTTGTCTGCCCTCACCCAGCCCCACACCATACACCCCACCAGAGCCAAAGGCAAGAAAGGACTGCACCACCTGAAAGCCTGCACCATCCGGGTCCTTCCACGGATCGAGAAAGACAAGTATCCTGCCCATCATGTAGCTGAAGTTCCTTACCACAAGGTACAGAAAGGGCAGGGAAAGGACCACAAGCCCCAAAAGATACCTCAACCTCACCCCTGCTATGAAGTTCATTATAAGGACGAGCAGGGAGAGAAAAACAGCGGTACCGAAGTCAGGCTCTGCCATAACAAGGGCAACGACCATACCTGCAAGCACTATATTGGGTAGAAATGTACCGTAAAACTCCTTTATCCTTTCCGCCCTGGAGGAGAGGAAATAGGAAAGAAAGACCACAAGGCTCAGCTTCGCAGGCTCTGAGGGCTGAAACCTTATGATACCCGTATCGAGCCACCTGTTGGCTGTTCCACTGCCATGGGGACCTACAATGAAGAGGAGCCCGAGGAGGAAGAGAGCGACAAGGAGTATGGGATAGGCAAGGGGACGGTAGATGGCATAGGGGGTCCTGGATGCAACGATGAAGCCACATATACCTATGAGTACGTAAAGGAGATGCCTCTTTATGAAGTAATACTCATCCCCGTATCTTGTGAGTGCCATGATGTAGCTCGTGGAATAGACCATCACTATACCCACCACAACGAGAAACAGGGTGCTGAGTATGAGTAGCCTGTCCACATCCCTTGCCTTTATCATGGTCCTCCCCTTTTTATAAACCTTTTTCGGACTGAAATTTGTCTACATTCCGAGGGAAACCCCTTTTGTAAAAGGTGTTTCCCTCAATCTCCCTTCCCCAAAACTTCTAATCTAAAACCCTTTATATCCTCTCAACGAGCCTCCTGAACACATCACCCCTGTGCCTGTAGTCCCTGAACATATCGAAGCTGCTACATGCAGGGCTCAGAAGAACGGTATCGCCCCTTTCTGCCCTCTGGGAGGCAACACCTACCGCCTCCTCCATCGAG
>WGFF01000180.1 GCA_015492355.1 Deltaproteobacteria bacterium | reverse complement strand
ATCCTGAGGGAAACCCCTTTTACAAAAGGGGTTTCCCTCAGGATACAGGCAAGTCCGAAAAAGATATCCATCACCAAATACAAAGAGGGTATTTTGATATGAATCACGACTATCAGCGGGATATATCTGGTTGTGGGCTTACGGGTGTTATAAGCAAGAAGAAGAGGATGATAGGCGGGGATGTGATAGTAAGGTCCCTCTGTCTTATGAACGACAGGGGCAATGGTCTTGGTGCGGGCTTTGCCGCCTATGGCATATATCCCGAGTTCAGGGATTTTTATGCACTCCACATAATGTATGACGATGAATCGAGCCAGCGTACCTGCGAGGAATACATACGCAACGAGTACCATGTGGAGAAGGCAGAGGACATACCCACCAGACCTGTAAAGACCATAGCAATAAGCCCGCGCGTTGTAAGGTACTTTGTAAAGCCCCTGAGAGAAAGGATGGAAGGTGGTATAGGCGAGGACGATTTTGTTGTAAGGACTGTCATGAGGATAAATTCAGAGATAGAGGGTGCGTACATATTCAGTTCAGGCAAGAACATGGGGGCGTTCAAGGGTGTGGGCACACCGAGTGAGATAGCCGAGTTCTTCAGGATAGAGGAATACGAGGGCTATATATGGACAGGGCATACGCGCTTTCCCACTAACACACCCGGCTGGTGGGGTGGGGCACATCCCTTTACACTCCTTGACTGGTCTATCGTCCACAATGGAGAGATATCCTCCTACGGTATCAACAAGAGATACCTTGAGATGTACGGCTACAAGCTCACACTCCTTACGGATACAGAGGTTGCAGCCTATCTTCTGGACCTTCTCATAAGGAGGCACGGGCTCGATATACCCACTGCGTGTACTGTACTGGCTTCGCCCTTCTGGAAGGATGTGGACTATATGGACGAGGAGGAGAAGGAGGCTATAACCCTTCTGAGGCTCACCTATGGCAGCGCCCTTCTTAACGGTCCCTTTGCCATACTCTTTGGCCACAGCAAGGGGCTTGTAGGATTGAACGACAGGATAAAACTCCGTCCCCTTGTTGCAGCGACCAAGGATGATATGGTTTTTATTGCCAGCGAGGAGGCTGCAATAAGGGAGATATGCAAGGAACCCGATAGGGTCTGGGCTCCAAGGGCAGGGGAGCCTGTAATAGTAGCCCTGGAGGATTAATTCTGCGGAGGAAGGAATGTTTAAGAGTCTGGCACCACCAGAGTATCTGGCAACCATAGATACTGATAAATGTATAAGATGCAAGAGATGTATACAGAACTGTGGATGGAGTGTCTATTCCTGGGGAGGGGACAGGGTACTCATAGATACTGCAAAGTGTGTTAAGTGCCTGAGGTGCTACCATTACTGTCCTGTTGAGGCTATCCAGATACTTGACAATCCTGTAAGGTTCAGGCAGAACGCCTACTGGAGCTACCATCATATACGGAACATAAAGAGGCAGGCAGAGACAGGCGGTATACCCCTTACGGGCATGGGCAGTGACCAGCCCTATCCTGTGCTCTTCGATCACCTCCTCCTTGATGCCTGTCAGGTGACCAATCCATCCATCGATCCCTTGAGGGAGCCCATGGAGTTGAGGACCTACCTCGGCAAGAAGCCCTCAAGGGTGGAGATCGAAAGGGGAGATGACGGTAAGATAAGGACCACCACAGAGATGCCTCCACAGATAAAACTCGAGGCACCTTTTATGTTCTCGCCCATGTCCTTTGGCTCCATAAGCCTCAACGCCCAGAAGGTACTGGCAATGGCTGCAAAGGAGTGTGGCATTGTGATGAACACGGGCGAGGGTGGACTGCATGAGGACCTCCTTCCTTATAGAGACCATATAATAGTGCAGGTGGCATCGGGCAGGTTTGGCGTTAATCCCGACTACCTGAATGCAGGGGTTGCGGTGGAGATAAAGATAGGTCAGGGGGCAAAGCCTGGTATAGGGGGGCATCTGCCGGGTGAGAAGATACCCCTTGAGGTGGCAAAGGCAAGGATGATACCAGTTGGAACAGACGCCCTCTCTCCAGCACCACAGCACGATATCTATTCCATAGAGGACCTGAGACAACTCATCTACGCCATAAAGGAGGCGACCAACTACAAACCTGTGTCTGTCAAGATAGCCACGGTACACAACGTTGCTGCTATTGCATCTGGTATAGTGAGGGCTGGTGCTGATATGGTCTATCTCGATGGCTTCAGGGGCGGTACAGGTGCAGCACCTACCATTATACGCGACCATCTTGGTATACCCATAGAACACGCTGTTGCAGCTGTGGATGACAGGCTCAGACAGGAAGGAATAAGGAACGAGGCGAGTATCATAGCAGCAGGCGGTATCCGCTCCAGTGCGGATGTGGCAAAGATAATAGCCCTGGGTGCTGATGCAGTGGCAATAGGTACAGCTGCACTCATCACCATGGGCTGTACAGTATGTGGCAAGTGCTATACTGGCAACTGCTCCTGGGGTATCACAACCCAGAGACCAGAACTCACGGTGAGACTCGATCCAGAGGTCTACGCTGAAAGACTCATAAACCTCATCCATGCGTGGAGCCACGAGCTCAAGGAGATACTCGGTGCACTCGGGCTCAATGCCATAGAGAGCCTTAGAGGTAATCGCGAAAGACTCAGGGGCGTGGGTCTTGACACCCAGACACTCGATATACTCGGGGTGAAACCAGCGGGGAGATAATCCCAGGGGGAGACTTTTTTAAAACAAGGAAGTTTCTCCATAAGAAACCACAGGAGTCTGGAAGGTATGTACACGATAGATGCAAAGGGCATGTATTATCGAGACCTGAACCGTCTTGTGCGTGAAGCCATATCAAAGGGAGAAAAGGACCTTCTCCTCAAGAATGTGAACGGACAGTACTACATAGGGGATGGTATAAGGGCTAAGGATGTGAGGATAACGATAGAGGGTGTGCCTGGTAATGATCTGGCTGCGTTCATGGATGGTCCCACCATCATTGTCAAGGGGAACGCACAGGACAACATAGGTAATACCATGAACAGCGGAAAGATAGTTGTGGAGGGTCATGCAGGTGATGTGCTGGGGTATGGCATGAGGGGTGGCAAGCTCCATATACTGGGGGATGTGGGCTACAGGGTTGGAATACATATGAAGGGATACAGAAGGCAGGTACCTGTCATTATAGCAGGAGGGAGGGCAGGTGATTTCCTGGGTGAGTACATGGCAGGTGGGGTGTTGATACTCCTCGGACTCGATGCAAACGGAAAGCCCATTGCAGGTGATTATATAGGTACGGGTATGCACGGTGGGGTGATATTCATAAGGGGGGATGTGGATGTGAGAAGGTGCGGTGCAGAGGTGGGAGTGATGGAGCCGGATGAGAATGATAGAAAACTCTTAAAGACCTACCTTGAAGAGTACTGTAAGGACTTTGGTTTGAATCTCGATGAAGTGATGGCAAAGGAGTTCAAAAAACTCGTCCCAGTGTCCCTGAGACCTTACGGTAATCTGTATGCATATTGATAGGGATCTTACACTTCACCAGCAGTGCAAACGTCCATCCTGATTATCATCCTGCTGGATACCTGTCATGGCACCTTGAGAGATAAGATACCCTGGAGCAAAAAAGTCCCGCAAAAGTAGTCATACAGTTCTGTTCCTCCTCCATATCAACCCTACCCATCGAAGTAAAAAACTGCCTCTTCTATATCAGAGAAGCCACAGAATACCCATTCCTTCGAGCCCCCTACTGCCAACCATAAATCGACGACTTCCTGTTTTCACCAGTAACACTTTAATGATAACAGGTCTGGAAGCCCTCTAAAATTTTTGATGTTCTTCCACAGAAACAACTATCTACCCCACCCTTTCCTTGCGGATACAAAATAATCGACCCTACCCTCTTATTCCTTGACTTCTTTCAACAAAAAACGTAATATATTAAGTGCTTGGAGGAGAATTTCCGGGGATGGCTCTGGAGAGATTCGAAAAACTTGAGGAGCGGATAGAGAGGCTTTTGAGTGATTACGAGCGGTTGTGCGAGGAGAATGCAAGGCTTAGGGAGGAGGTAAGGAAGAAGGAAGTGGAGATAAGGGAGCTCACAGAGAGGATAGAGAGGTGCGAGAAGGAGAAGGGTCTTGTGCGGAACAAGGTGGATATCCTTTTAAACAGGCTCGATGGCTTGATACAGGGTGCATGAACAGAGAGAAGAATACCTTTGAGCTCAGGATACTCGGTCAGAGGTTTGTCATCAGGAGTGAAGAATGCGAGGATTACATAAGGGGTGTTGAGGAGTATTTGAATAAAAAAATAGGGGAGGTTAAGGAAAAGACAAGGGCAGTGTCTAATCTGGATCTGGCGATCCTGACCGCCTTGACTATTACAGGGGAGCTCATCAAGTCACGGAATGAACTTGATGATCTGGGAAAGAGATCGGAAGAGCTTTCAAAACTCATAGACAGAAAGGCAAGCAATCTCTGATCTCTCCCCTGCGATGTGCGTGATCGATAGAAATTCTTCGAACCAACACACTAAGAAAGGGAGCTTTCCCTGGTCTGTGGCCGACAGGTCCCCTTCGAGGGAAAGTCGAAAGCAGACCATAAGGCGCCCACCTTGCTGTATGGCGGGTTCAAAGGTACTATCGACACGGCATCCCGCGGGGGAGATACCTTAAAAATGGGACAAGGTCGTTGTAGGGTAAAGGGATTACAAAAGTTGATTGTTTTTTATGTCGGTCTAATGCAGGGTTTTTGTTTATGTAGAGAGGGGTGGGTTGAGCCAGAACCTATGTCCCACCGCCCGTAAGGGTGCAGAACAAAGTCCTTTTCTGTCTTTCTCGCTCTTCCGCAGTTTCCCTTCAAACAAAAAAAGATGATCTTTTCTCAGGCAAAGGACTCTCTCAGGAAAAGACTGCTTGAGAGGCGCAAGAGATTGAGTTTCGAAGAGGTGCACCGTTTGAGCTCTGCCATACAGAGAAGGTTCCTGGATATAGACCTTTTTGTATCTGCACAGAGGATAGCCCTGTATGCAAGCTTCCAGAACGAGGTGCTGACCGATACTATCTTCTCAGAAGCCAAAAAGACCTGCAAGGAGGTATTCTATCCCAGGGTAACAAGGGATAACGGGGCTGGGCTTTCTTTCTACAGGGTAGATACCCTTGATGAGCTCTGCCCGGGCTCCTACACCATACTCGAGCCACCCCCTGATGGCATACGGGTCGATCCAGAGGATTTTGATCTCATAGTCGTCCCTGGTGTTGGATTCGATACAGCGGGTGGTAGGCTCGGCTATGGAAAGGGATACTATGACAGAATCCTCAGGTGTGTGAGGTGCCCTGCCGTAGCCCTTGCCTTTGACTTTCAGGTACTGGATGAGCCCATCCCCCTTGAAGACCACGACATAAGGGTGGATGCCATAGTCACTGAAAGGAGGTTTCTGGATAACATATCCTGAGGGGTGGGGGATGCCGATTGTCAGTGTAAAGATAGCAAAGGGTCGCGCCCTGAAACAGAAAGGGAGAAGGATTTTTAGTATACCCTGTAAATTCTTTGTTAATGGGTCATCAAATCGGACCTGAATGTTGTTATGGGGAAAACCCTTCGGGCATCGCCCTTTTTTGGTAAAAGAGTGCTTTCCCCAGCCCCCTTTCCCAGAAAACTTTAAATTAAAAGTTTTGGGGAAGGGAGTTTGAGGGAAACCCCTTTTACAAAAGGGGTTTCCCTCAGGATTAAATATCCTCACCACCAGAGGGCGTTACCATCCAAAGCCCCTTAAAATCCTTCCCTTTTAAGTGAAGGTTACTACCTTATCTTCGGAAAGAGTGGTTCAGCCTTTT
>WGFF01000179.1 GCA_015492355.1 Deltaproteobacteria bacterium | reverse complement strand
TAAGGGGGCTGATTATTCTCGGTGGTATCTTCTGGCTCATCTTCCATCCACTGCCACTCCACCACAAAGATACACTCATCCTTCTTTTCATACCCTTTGTACTTTACAGCCTTTTGATGGTCTTCTTTGCTTTCCGCAACCCATCCAGGATCGAGAGCGTGTACCTTGCGGTTCTTATTCTCGATCTCATACTCTTCGGCGTGTTTATAAGGCTTTCCGGTGGCATAAACAGCGAACTCTACGTTGCCATGTACCTCCTTGTGGCACTCCATTCCTATTATTATGGTCTTTCAAGGGGGCTTGTACTCGCCTTTGTATGTACCACCATCTATCTGTTCGCCATATACGGGCAGTGGGGCGGAGATGTCATATGGCTCGATCTCACCGTAAGGCTTGCAATCCTCTTCCTCATATCGGGTTTCCTCGGCTTCCTCTCTGAAAGGGCAAGACACGATAAGGACGAGATTGTAAGGACACACATGGAGTTGAGGGAGCTCGAAAAGAGGCTTGTGAATGCCTACAGGAACCTTAAGGATGTAAAAAAACAGGTTGCCCAGAGCGAAAAGCTCGCATCTGTGGGCAAGCTGGCTGCGGAACTCGCCCATGAGATAAACAATCCCCTCGATGGTATAAAGAACTGTCTCTCCCTCTTCAAACGGAATGATGCTGAAGAAGGGCTTAAAAAGAAGTATCTCGCCCTCATGGAGGAGGGATTGCAGGATATAGAGGATGCGGTGAGGAATCTCCTTGAATATGTCAAAAAACACGAGTTCAGGGAGGAGCCTGTCGATATAAATGCCCTGCTCAACAGGACCTTTGTGATGATAGAATGTAAACTCAAAAAGCAGAGGATCTCTTTGAGAAAGTCCCTGAGCGAGAACCTTCCGTTTGTAATGGGTGATACCCACCACCTACAGCAGGTATTCTTCAACATACTCCTCAATGCAGTGGATGCCATGCCAGATGGCGGTACATTGACCGTTGAGGCAGAACACATGAACGGCTATGTGGTGGTAAAGATAAGCGATACAGGTATAGGTATACCGAAGAAGACCATAGGAAAGATCTTTGAACCCTTCTACACCACGAAGACCGACGGGAAAGGCACAGGGCTGGGACTGCCCATCTCCCTCGATATAGTGGAGAAACACCATGGAACCATAGAGGTCTACAGTTTCCAGGGTATGGGTACCACGTTCAAGATAAATCTCAAAGCCCTCAAATCAGCAGAGTCCATGGCAGTGGGTAACTTCAGGTAAAAAGGGGTGTGGATGGGGTTTTATGTATTTTTAGCCTGCCGTCAAACCACCAGACCTCTGTGCTGGTGATGGATAGGCTGACCAGAGGACGCAATACCCATAGAGGTGCGTGATAATCCTGAATTTTTGTTGTGGGGAAAACCTTCCGGGCTATCGCCCTTTTCTGGTAAAAAGGTGTTTTCCCCTGTCCCCTTTCCCAGAAAATTTTTAGATTAGAAGTTTTGGGGAAGGGAGTTTGAGGGAAACACCTTTTACAAAAGGGGGGTTCCCTCAGGATACAGGCAAATTTCAGTCCGAAAACTAAGATTTTATAAAAGTGTGCCTTAAAAGGTGATCTCTATGAAAATAGTTGTTGTAGAGGATGAGAAGATAAAGAGGATAACCCTTACAGATGCCCTCCTGAGGGCGGGGCATGAGGTGGCTTCTTACGATGATCCCCTTAATGCGATAGAGGCGATAAAGGAGGACAATTTTGACCTTGTGGTTACCGACCTTAAGCTACCCCACATGGACGGACTGGACCTTCTGAAGAACCTCAAAGCCATGAGGCCCGAGATGCCCGTTATAGTGATGACCGCCTATGCAACAGTGGATACCGCTGTAAAGGCTATGAAGTTGGGCGCCTATGACTATATAACAAAGCCTTTCTCGTCTGAGGAGTTACTCTTGATAATCGAAAGGCTTAAAGAGTACAAGGCGCTGATGGACGAGAACAAGAATCTTAAGAAGGCTATCTCCGAGCGGTATAGTTTCGGCAATCTTGTGGGCAAGAGCAAACAGATGCAGGAGATATACAACGTGATAGAGGCTATCTCACAGAGGGAGGCGACCGTACTCATAGAGGGCGAGAGTGGCACCGGAAAGGAGCTCATAGCCCATGCCATCCACTACAACAGCCCCAGGAAGAACAAACCCCTTGTGAAGTTCAGCTGTGCGGCTCTTACAGAGAGCCTCATATCGAGCGAGCTCTTCGGGCATGAGAAGGGCGCATTCACAGGGGCTGTGAAGGAGAGAAAGGGCAGGTTCGAACTTGCTAATGGAGGCACTATATTTCTGGATGATGTGGACGATATACCACTTCCCATGCAGACAAAACTTTTGAGGGTGCTCCAGGAAAGGGAGTTCGAACGTGTCGGTGGTACAACCACCATAAGCGTTGACGTGAGGGTCATAGCAGCCACAAAGGTTGACCTCCTTGAGAAGGTAAAGAAGGGGGAGTTCAGGGAAGACCTCTACTACAGGCTCAACGTCATCCCACTTAAGTTGCCTCCCCTGAGGGAGAGGGCAGAGGATATACCCCTTCTGGTAGAGCACTTTCTCAACAAGTATTCAAAGAAGGACGAAAAGAGGGCATTCTCCAGGGAAGCCATGCAGGTATTGATGGACTATAAATGGCCCGGCAATATAAGGGAACTTGAGAACATGGTAGAAAGGATACTTGCCCTTTCGAAGAACGAGGTCATAACACCGAGCGATCTGCCTGACTCCCTCTTTGAATCTGCGGATCTGAGAAGGGACCTCCACCTTACGAGCATACTCGATAGGGGTTCTTCCCTTGAGGAGGCTGTGGCAAACCTCGAAAAGAGGCTCATAACCCTTGCCATAGAACGTGCGGGTGGCAATAGGTCAGAGGCGGCAAGGATGCTCAAACTCAAGAGGTCTACCCTCCAGGACAAGATAATAAAATACGCCATAAAGTAAGCCTGGTTATAGTTTTTATATTTTTATTCCTGTGTATATTAGGTATGGTTGCGGTAAACCGTCAGCAAAAATGTGGATTGGCGGATAACCGTCAAAATGGGGATTCAGGGTTGGGGTTACGGGCTTGGGGTCTGGTTTAAAAGTGTAGACATATTGATGGTTTGCAGATAAACTCCCTTTTTGGACGCAGGTGGCACACTATTTGCTTTTATTTTTTGTAAGATAGGATGGATAGCGATGAGTTGTGTCCTTTCCCCGACCCTTTTATATCTTTCATTCTCCTCTCACTCCCTTCATCAAATAAAGATAGTAGGGCGGGGAAGGGGCACAATCATCGTAGAATAGTGTATAGACTATAGTCTTTATAGGTCTGCTGGTTTTTGTATTTTCTGCCCGCAGGGGGTTTTAAATAGGGCTCTTGATATCCTAAACACAGGTCTAATTCCAAAATTGATGAAGGGAGGTGAGGGAGTAGACTCATCTGTTAAGGACTTATTTTTCCCGACAGAGACGGGGCATTTTTCAACAAATCAATTTTAAGGGGGTGAACTGATGTTTCTAAGAAAGGCAGGAACCTTTGTTGCGAGTATAGGTGTGGCCGCCTTTTTGGTTGTTGCGGTGGCAGGTACATCGCAGGCCGCATCGGTTGAGAGAGGCAAAGACCTCTACATGAAGAACTGTGCGGTATGCCATGGTGACAAGGGGCAAGGCAGAGGCGGACCTATGGGATGGTTCACTGGCGGTGGCGGAGAGACCACCAATCTCATAGGCAACCAGCTGAACAATCAGAACTTCCTGGCTATGGCAAGTGATGAGTACCTCAAGGAGACCATAAAAAGGGGCAGACCTGGAAGACCCATGCCCAGTTTCAAGGCCCAGTTCTCCGAGCAGGAGATAGAGGATATAGTTGCATTCCTGAGGAGCTGGCAGAAGGTCGATCCCATCTCACTCGATCCCAATCCCGTGTGGGGCAATCCAGAGGACGGAAAGGTGCTCTTCAAGGGTGCATGTGCATCCTGTCACGGGGTGAACGGTGAGGGTACCGACTTCGGTCCAGCACTCAACAATCAGGTCTTCCTTGAGCTTGCCTCTGATGACTTCATCAGGCAGACCATCATAAGGGGAAGGCCCGGGACGGTTATGAAGCCCTTCCTCAAGGGTAGTGACCTCGCTGTGGCAGAGCTCGAGCCATACCAGATAAACGATATAGTCTCCTACATCCGCACATGGGATAAGAGGGCACGTGAGAAACTGGAGCCATGGCTTCTGCCATTCTCAAAGTAATTTCCTTTTTTCCTTTTTAGATGGGAGGGAGGAAATACTTTAACTACCTAACCAAACCCTAAAGACAAATAGAAGGGAGGGAGGAACAAAGTATGGCTATTGAAAGAATGAAGAAAGGATTGACAAGGAGGACCTTTCTCAAGGCATCTGCAGTGGCAACTGGTGCGGCAGCCATAGCAGGCAAGTTCGGCAAGGAGTTTGTGACCACAGAGGAGGCTGAAGCCGCCATAGCCCATGCTGCCAAGAGGAAGATGTACTACGCTGCATGTCCGTACTGTGGTGTGGGTTGCGGAACCACCGTTGCGGTAGAGGGGGATAAGATAGTCGGTATAGTGCCGAGGAAGGACCACCCCACGAACAAGGGGCTCCAGTGTATCAAGGGGCTGACCGCTGACGAGCCACTCCTCGTTGACAGGTTCCCAGCCAAGTATGCAAGGAAGCCGGTATGGATAAGGAAGGATATGTCCGATCCCCTCAAGGGAAAGGTCTCCAGGACCAAGGGACCAGGTGGTTTTGACGAAAAGCTCTTCTACCGTGTAACATGGGAAGAGGGTCTGGACTTCGTCGCAGACAAGATAGCAGCAATAGTAAAGAAGTTCGGTCCCAACCAGTTTGCCATCTGGTCATCAGGGCAGCACTTCATAGAGTCTCTCTATCTTGAGAACAAGCTCACAAAGGGTATCATAGGCTCCACCACGATCGAGGGCAGTCCCAGGATGTGCATGACATCCGCTGTCACAGGCTACTTTGCAACCCAGGGTTCAGACCTCTCTGCAGGTTCCTACAGGGACGTTGACGATGCAGACTTCATCACCCACTGGGGACACAACCCGAGGGAGGGTCACCCGGTTCTTTTCTGGAGGGTTGCTGACGCCAAGTACAGGAGGAACATACCCACACTCGTGGTGGACCCGAGGAGGACACCCACTGTAAAAGGTTTCGAGCAGATCAACAAGGCAAACTCCTTCCACTTCCCCACTGTCAACGGAGACCTGGCGCTCCACAACTCACTTGCCTATGCCATACTCACCAAGCATGAGCAGGCAGTGGACTATAAGTTCCTTGAGGAGCATGCAACAGGCTGGAAGGAGTATATCC
>WGFF01000178.1 GCA_015492355.1 Deltaproteobacteria bacterium | reverse complement strand
CAAAAGGGGTTTCCCTCAGAATCAGACAGGTCCAAAAAAGATACCTAACCCCCTTTAAGCAGGGGTTTTACGGGAGTATAAGGGATGGACGGAGAATATACGGTAAGTGTGATAATGCCAGCCCTCAATGAAGAGGATAGCCTTGTGGGGGCTGTAGAGGATGTGATAGGCTCTTTCTCCAGGCTTAACGTACAAGGAGAGGTCATCATAGTAAACGATGGGAGTACGGACGATACACCGCGTATCGCAAGGGGGCTTGCGGACAGATATCCATTTATAAGTGTCATAGACCATAGAACCCCCATGGGTATAGGGGCATCGTTCTGGGATGGTGTGAGGAAGGCACAGGGGGAGATAGTGGTGATGCTTCCGGGTGATGGAGAGAACGATGCCTACGAGATACTGAGATACCTACCCCTTATGAACGACGTGGATATAGTTGTACCCTTTGTCTACAACCAGACCGTAAGGTCGTGGTCAAGGCGTCTTATATCGAGGACGTACAGGACCATCATAAACGTATCCTTCGGCATGCTTCTTAACTACATGAACGGCACCGTCATGTACCGTAGATGCGTACTCCAGGATGTGGAACTCAGGGCAAGGGGATTTTTCTACCAGACAGAGCTCCTTGTGAAATGTATAAGGAGGGGATACCTCTATGCAGAGGTGCCCTACGGACTCAAAAGGAGGGACAGGGGTACATCGAAGGCTATGACGCTTAAGGCACTTTCAGAGGTGATAAAGGGATATCTTTCCACGGTTGCAGAGGTGTATTTCAACGGTGGTACAGATGGTGGTATTGCGGAAGGCTCTGTAACAGCGTCCAGGAAGAAAAGACTTTCTGCATTCGAGAGAAAGGATGCCAAGGGCATGGAACTTGTAAGATAGTCTTTCCCGGAGGTTTGACCTGATGGAGAAGATAGTTCTCGACGGACATAAACTTGCATGGCATAGAGACAGGGTTGAGGCATGGCTCAATGGCGAGAGGATAGCACCCATAACCATTGATTGTGCCCTTACAAGGGCATGTAGCTACAGGTGTGTTTACTGTTACGGTATGCTCCAGGCAAATGATGTCAAGAGGATGACAAGGGATGTGATATTCAGGTTTCTCGATGATGCTGCGGAAATAGGGGTCAAGGCGATAAGTTTTGTAAGCGATGGAGAGAGCACCTGTAGTCCCCATCTGTACGATGCGATACTGCGCGGGAAGGCAAATGGCATAGATATGGCACTCGGCACCAACGGCTATCTCCTGGAGGATGAGCGTCTTGAGGATATACTGCCAGCCCTTACCTATTTGAGGTTCAACATATCCGCTGCAGACCCCAGAAGATACGAGGAGATACATGTATGCCCAAGGGAGTGTTACTTCAAGGTTATCAATACCATAAGGGAGAGTGTGAGGATAAAGAAGGAAAAGGGGCTCGATGTCACCATAGGACTACAGATGGTACTGCTTCCAGAGTTTGTAGATCAGGTTGTACCCCTTGCAAGGCTCGGTAAGGAACTCGGTGTGGATTATCTTGTCATCAAGCACTGCAGTGACGATGAGTTCGGAAGTCTGGGTGTGGATTATTCAAGGTACCACGATCTTGTGGATATCCTTAAGGAGGCAGAGACCTATTCAGAAGGAGAGTACCTTGTAAAGGCAAAGTGGTCGAAGATATTGAGCGGTGGCAGAAGAAGATATACAAGATGCTACGGACCACCCTTCATAATGCAGTTTTCAGGTTCTGGGCTCGTTGCACCGTGTGGTATGCTCTTCAACGAGAGGTACAAGAGATACCATATAGGAAACATTGTTGATACATCCTTCAAGGATCTGTGGAAGGGCGAGAGATACTGGGAGGTACTGAATCTTATTGCATCGGACAGGTTCGATGCGAGGAGTATGTGTGGTTCTCTGTGTCTACAGCACAAGGTCAACGAATTCCTCTGGGACCTCAAGCATGGGAATGTAACCCTTGAAGAGCCAAAGACCCCTCCTCCCATGCACATCAATTTTATATAGACTGGGTCAGACACCCCCATGATTTTAGCAGCCAAGTGTGCACCACAGAGGTCTGTCCTCGACCTTGTGGTGGAGGCAGGCATAGAGGCGGTCGAGATATACACGGATAATAACTGGCTTGGACGTGTGGATGAGGTTGTAGAGGTATGCAGGTCCTATCCACTCAGGTACGCCATCCATGCCCCATCCGATGGCTACGAGCCGGACCTGATTGTAGACCTTACAGAGGGCACAGGGGCAGAGGTGGTGGTCTTCCATAACATCTACTGGGAGGATGAATGGGAATACATGCTCAAAAGACTCAAGCCCCTTTCGTGCAGGGTATGTATGGAGAACATATCGAGTGCGGTCGAACCCATAAGATACATGCGCAGATTCGGCATAGAGCGGTGTCTTGACCTCGAACATCTCATCTTAGAGGTAAACGGGATATTTGAGGAGTCGTTCATTCCCCTTTTGAAGCAAACCACCCACATCCACATGACCGGTTACACATTCGGCAGTCAAGACTGGCACACACCCATACACCATGCCCCTCAGCAGAGTATCTATCTACTGGACCTTCTCAAAAAGACAGGTTACTCTGGATTTGTCGTATCAGAGGCAAGGAAGGCCTATCAGACCCTTGAGGAATTCAAGAGGCTTTATAACTTCTTTCAGGGATGGAAGGAGGGAAGGCTCTGATCTAAATCCTTCTTTACCGGAGGAAGACAGTGGGTAAGGAAGTGCTTACACCCACCTCTAAAAAGGATTCTCATCAGGCGATAGCGGTGGACTTCGGGGGTAGTAAGACTATCGTGGCACTCGTCGATACAAGGGGAGAGATATCCTGTATGAAGAGAGCCCCTACCCCTAAGGATTGCAAAAAGGCAATGGAATCCATAACCGAGATGGTTGAAGAGGTGATCGAAGGGTGTGGCAGAGGTGGTATCGAGGGTATAGGGATGAGTGTGCCTGGTATGGCTGATCCTGCAAGGGGTGTCCTCATATACGCCCCTTATTTCAGGGTACGTAATCTACCTGTGAAGGAGATGATGGAGGATAGATTCGGTCTTAAGACAAGCATAGATAACGATGTCAATGCCTGTGCACTCGGGGAGATACATTTTGGTCACGGCAGGGGGTACAGGAACTTTATATGGATAACCATAAGCAATGGTGTTGGTGGTGCTATCGTTGTTGATGGCAGGCTCTACAGGGGTGGATGGGGGCTGGCAGGCGAGATAGGGCATGTAAGGGTATCTGATGGAGGACCTGAGTGTGATTGTGGTGGAAGGGGATGTCTTGAGGTCTTTGTGTCAGGCAGGGCTATAGCAAAAAGGACTGTTGAATTACTCGGTGTGGTGAAGGATTCGATTATACCTTCTATGGTGGATGGTGATATGGAGAAGATTAACCCAATGGTTGTTGCTGAGGCAGTAAAAAGAGGGGATGGGCTTGCAAGGAGGATTTTTGACGAGACAGGTGAGTATCTGGGCAGGGCGGTGTCAATGGCTGTGAGTCTTCTTGACCCTGATGCAGTGATACTCGGTGGTGGGGTCATGGAGAGTGGCGGGATAATACTTGATCCACTGAAGAGGACAGTAGAGAGATATACGGTTACGTCAGGACTCAGGGAGATAAGGATACTACCTTCCGCGCTGGGATATTACGCAAGTCTCATAGGTGCTTCCACGCTTCTCTTCAGAGAAATGAACCTCCTGTAAAATACTTTTTTCCGGTCTTTAAGGTTATTTTAATTCATTTTTTGATATACTTATATTAGATGCGGGATGTACAGTTTAAGGAAGGATAGGGTCCAGGGTATTCTTGTAACCGGTGCTGGGGGACCAGCGGGCAGAGGTGCTATAGGGTACCTCAGCAGAAGGGGATTTTTTGTAATAGGTGCAGATACACAGAAGGTGAAAGTAGAAGGTGTGGATATACCTGTGGTTGTACCACCTGCCCGTATCCCTGGATTCTGCGAGAACATGCTCGATATTGTAAAGAGATTCTCTCCTTCCCTTATGATACCTACTCTTACAGAGGAACTCTTCCCTATCGCATGGATTAAACACGCTATTGAGGAGTATGGTTGCAGTGTATTCGTATCCCATCCTGATGCCATTGATATTACAGGGGATATATTAAGAACCGTTAGATTCCTCTCCCTTCATAACATAGATGTCCCTAAGACAGTAAGTGGCGAGGTCTCAAAGGATATTGTGTTGAAGGAGCTGGGCTTGCCCGTTCTCTCAACGCCACGCAGAGGCAGAAACAGAAGGGATATCAGGATACTCAAAACCAGGGAAGACCTCTACAGAGAGAAGAGAAGGGATATAGTGTTTCAGGAGTTTATACCAGGGGATGAGTACAATGTAAATATCTTTGTTGACAGAGACGATGAGATTACAAGCTGTGTTGTACTGAAAAGGGGTGTTCAGGGTCAGAAGGTGGGGGCTGTTGAGAGAACAGAAAGACCCGATCTTTCCAGGCTTTGTATGAGGATTGTAAGGCTTCTTGGTTGTGAGGGACCTGTTAATATAGATATCCGCCTGAGAGAGGGCTCAATACCTGTGATACTCGAGGTGAATGCAAAACTCGGGGAGAACATCTCCCATGCAGAGGAGATACTGGATAGCCTTGTATCTGCCTGGCAGAAGAGGATGAGGGCTCGTAAGAATAGATGATGGCTACGGGAGAAAAGTCTTGACAAAAGGTATGATACTATTTTAGATATTTATATTTGATAGTTCTCATCCCTCGGAAGATATACGGTAATCCGTGGGGCTTGCTGATGTGACCTAACTTAAAATGCCCAGGTAGCTCAGTCGGTAGAGCAGAGGACTGAAAATCCTCGTGTCGGCGGTTCGATTCCGTCCCTGGGCACCAGAAAAACAAAGGCAGATTGAGGACTTAGAGGTTGCAAGCCTTCATCTGTCTTTTTCATTTGAGGCAATTGTGATAAAATTGTGATAGACTTTATCTATTGCCTCCACCCCTCCCCTCAAACTCTCGGGACTGTGGTGGGCATAACGCATGACCATGGAGATGCCCTTCCATCTGCCAGGCCTCTGGACAGTGTAGGGATCAACACCTGCCTGAACCATTCGCGTAAAACAGGTATGCCGAAGGTCGTGAAACCCCAGCCTCTCAATCCCTGCCTTCCTCACCGCTGAATAAAACGCCCTGCGAAGATTACCGTCATTTATGCGAGTACCGTTTCCACTGTAGAAGACAAGATCTGTCTTTATATGCCTTATCTTTGCCCTCCTTCTCAACACCTCAACTGCCTTCCCATTCAACGGTAAGGTATCCCTGCCTCTGTTCTTCTGTTCAAGAATGGTCAGTGTCCTTCTACCAGAATCTATCTGAGACCACCTGAGGGAAAGTATCTCTCCCTGTCTGAGTCCCGTGTTCACCGCAAAAATGACTATATCCCTGAGCCACTGCGGTGATGCCTACAAAAGTCGCCTCTCCTCCTCCACACTCAACCATCTCTCTACGATATTGTGTACCTTTTCCTTAGAGACCTTGCTCACAGGATTCTCTTCGACCCATTCCCATTCCTTCCATGCTATTCGATAGGCATGGCTCATGAGGGTAAGCTCATAATTTATCGTCCTTGGAGATACCCCGTCTTTACGCTTCTGTACTTTATACCTGGATATATGTTCAGGGTTGACCTCCACAAGGGTCATACCTCCGAAGAACCGCCCCGCTAAGTAGATAATAGACCGTACTACAACACCCCTTTCCCGGATGAGCAAGGGCATCCGGGAAATAAATCCATACTTCATTCACCTCCCTCAAAAACCACCGGGCTGACCCACCCCGGCGGTTGTCTTTTTTCATATATGGGTGACCCACGAGTGGAACAGACACCTGTGGGTATCGCGTATCGAATCCCTGAAGTATGGATCTCGGGTCCTTCGAGTAGCTGGCTGAGGGAATCCCTACCACCTCAGGGTGGGGAGGAAGTCAACACACTTCCATTCCCCAGGATACCCAGCCAGGGCGTTTCTTCCTGGCAAAGAGTTCACACTTCGAGGTTTGAGGGGATCTCCTTTCCAGGAGTTTATATACCATATCAGGCTGGGCACTGTGTCTTGTGGTATCAGCCATTATGACAGAGGAGGGTCTTTCTTCAGGTAGTGGCAGGGGTGGATTGCCCTTTTTCCCCACAAGGAGTATCTCATGTTGCTGTCTTATCAGACATCTCATTCCCCATCTGTCCTTCACCCACACAAGATTTGCCCTGTAGTCGAACCCCATTCTTCCCATGACCCTCAGGGCTTGAGGCAGGACTGCATTTGGTGTCCATAGAAAGAGAAGTACATCCTCTGAGGAGATCTTTTTTATCTCGGGTGCCAGATTCATTATCCCTTCGATGGTCATGACAGGATAATGGTTTTTCCACCGATCTGTCACTTGTCCATTCGTCGTACTTCCATGGCGGGTCTGCATAGATTATCTGGAAGGGTCCCTGAGGTAGTGGGGGTACTTTGAAGTCTTCCTTCCTCTAGATGGCGAGGAGTTTACGGTATGGTCCATCCACCTTGGGACTGTCCACCTAACTGGGTAAATGTTAAGGAATCTCTGATTTATTCTTCCCATGCTTTATGATACGATTATTCGCATCAAGCTGCAGGGAGGTGGATATAATGCGTCAACAGACTTTTGCTGAAGGCACCTTTGAACGTTATCGCAAGGTGACCCGCAGGGAGTTTTTTCTCGCCGAGATGGACAGGGTTATTCCATGGCGAGAGC
>WGFF01000177.1 GCA_015492355.1 Deltaproteobacteria bacterium | reverse complement strand
GGCAGGGGGTATTTCAACCAAATATTATATTTTTCAACAACTTAGGGAATTAGATGGATGTAAAGAATCTTTACACCCATCCCTGTAGAGAGTTCGTATAAAATCCGGTGGGTGGGGTGGTCCCCTCTCCTTCCATGGAGAAGGGGTCAGTGCCTTCTTTCATATCCTGTTTTCCACACCAGAGAGGAGCCTTTTTATATTATCCCTGTGTTTCAGGACTATGACCGTGGATATAAAAATACCCATGGGCAGGTATACACGGCTATCCGGGACAATGTAGATAAAGAGTGGTACTGTGAGTGCACCTGTTATCGAGCCGAGGGAGACGTATCTCGAAGACAGTACCACCACCCCGAAAACAAGGGCACTCAAAAGGAGTGGAACAGGTGCAAGGACGAATATCACACCACATGCGGTTGCCACCCCCTTTCCTCCCCTGAATCCAAGGAACAAGGGAAAGCAGTGCCCCAGGAAGGAGGCACCACCGACAAGGCTCAAAGCCATGGGCTCAAGTCCAGCAGTCCTGGCAATCAACACAGGTACCACACCCTTGAGTATATCGCCTGCAAGGGTGAGGATACCCGCCTTCCTGCCAGAGGTGCGTCCCACGTTAGTTGCCCCTATGTTGCCACTGCCCGCTGTCCTGGGGTCTATCCCACCAAAGAATCTGGCTACGAGGAGACCTGTGGGTATGGAGCCGAGGAGATAGCCAAAGAGGATGAGACCTGCTGTAAGGGTATCCAGTGCCATCGGGTATTTCAGATACTACTCCACTGTAACGCTCTTGGCAAGGTTACGGGGTTGATCCACGTCAGTACCCTTGAAGACCGCTATATAATAAGCGAGGAGCTGAAGGGGAAGGGTGAGTATAACGGGCATAAGGTAATACGGTGCAGACGGTACTGTTATGAAATCATCACTCCTTTCCTTTACCTCTCTGTCCCCATCGTTCACAATGGCTATTATCCTCCCTCCCCTGGCTCTCACCTCCTCCACGTTCCCTATTATCTTCGGGTAACTCGAATCATTCGGCGCAAGCACCACAACAGGCATATTCTCGTCTATGAGGGCGATGGGTCCGTGCTTCATCTCTCCTGCAGGGTATCCCTCTGCATGGATGTAGGATATCTCCTTGAGTTTGAGTGCCCCCTCAAGGGCTATGGGATAGTTGATACCCCTGCCGAGGTAGAGAAAATCACTGTAATGGAAGTATCTCCTTGCCAGGTCTTCTACCACCCCGCTCTCGTTGAGCACCCTCTCAAGCTTCATGGGTAGCCTTACGAGTTCCTGGACGAGTTCCCTACCCTTCTTTTCGTCTATCCTCTTAAGCTTCCTCGCAAAGTAGAGAGAGAGCATGTAGAGGGATACAAGCTGGGTGGTGAATGCCTTTGTAGATGCCACACCTATCTCTGGTCCCGCACGGGTCATGAGGTTCCAGTGGGCATCCCTTGTAATACTGCTCTCCATCACGTTGCATATGGCTATGATGTACGCCCCTTTCCTCTTTGCCTCCCTTACCGCTGCAAGGGTGTCCGCTGTCTCGCCTGACTGGGAGATGGCAATAACGAGTGTCTTTCTTCCAACAAGGGGATTCCTGTACCTGAACTCGCTTGCAAGGTCCACCTCTGTGGGTATGGCTGAAAACCCCTCCATCAGGAACTTCCCCACAAGACCTGCATGCCATGAGGTACCACAGGCAATGATGTATATCCTGTCGATATCCCCGGGGGAGAGGGATAGATCGCTGAAGAATATATCCCCTGATTCCTCCATCAGGTTGCCCCTAAAGGTATCTGTTATGGCTCTGGGCTGTTCGAATATCTCCTTGAGCATGAAATGCCTGTACCCACCCTTCTCTGCCATGACAGGTGTCCAGTCTACGACCACAGGTGCCCTCTCAACATCCTGTCCATTGAGGGTCTTTATGGCAACCCTGTTACGCGTTATAACAGCCACATCACCATCTTCAAGGAAGAGTGCCTTTCTCGTTATATCGAGTATGGCTGGTATGTCGGATGAAAGTACCACCTCTTTCTGTCCCAGACCGACTATAAGGGGGCATTCCTTGCGTGCCCCTACTATCTTGTTCGGTTCGTGTCTGCTTATGACAGCGATAGCGTATGTGCCCTTTACATGATGTAGAGCCCTCATCACACTATCCTCAAGGCTCCTGCCCTGCCTGACCTCCCTGGAGATGAGATGGGCGAGTATCTCTGTGTCTGTCTCTGATTTGAACCTTGCCCCTTCCTTTTTGAGTTCCTCCCTCAGGGCAAGATAGTTCTCTATAATCCCGTTGTGTACTACAGCCACCCCACCTTCCATGTGGGGATGGGCGTTCTCCTCACTCGGTCTTCCATGGGTTGCCCATCTTGTATGACCTATACCTATTGTTCCTGCAACAGGTCTCTTGCTCACGTTGTTTATAAGCTTGGAAAGCTTGCCCACTGTCCTTCTCAGCTCGATCCGCCCATCGTGCAGAACAGCCAGACCAGATGAATCATACCCCCTGTACTCAAGCCTCCTGAGCCCGTCTATAAGTACATCCGATGCATTCCTTGACCCTATGTATCCAACTATCCCGCACATAAGCTGATTACTCCTGTCTTGCTGTTGAAGATTCTGGGACCCGGACCTCCATCATCCCTTGAGACCCTTTTTTTTGACCCAGTCTTTTATAATCCTCTGCTCAACCCTTGAGAGGGCAAGGGAGTAGCCGGGCACGTCCCTTGTTATGGTGGAGCCAGACCCTATGTATGCATTCTTCCTGACCCTCACAGGTGCCACAAGCTGGGTATCACTCCCTATGAAGGCACCATCCTCTATCACTGTCTGATGCTTCTTCACACCATCGTAATTGCACGTTATCGTGCCAGCACCTATGTTGACCTCCTTACCTATGACCGAATCGCCGAGGTATGTAAGGTGATTCGCCTTTGTACCCCTGCCTATCCTTGTATTCTTGACCTCCACGAAATTACCTACCCGCACCCTGTCCATGAGATTGTTACCCGGTCTCAGCCTTGCAAAGGGACCTATCATGACATCCCTGCCTATCCTTGAGGCCTCTATGACAGAGTAACTCCTTACAGTGGTCCCATCGCCTATCCTTGAGTCCTGTATGCGCACTCCCTCCTCAACCGTACAGCCCCTTCCAACGACCGTATCCCCGAGAAGATGCACCCCTGGATACAGAACCGTATCAACACCCACCCTGACACCGTAGTCTATGTACGTAACCTCAGGGTCCATAATCGTAACACCATTGAGCATGAGTTCGTTGGCTATCCTCGTTCTCATTATACGGCATGCGGTGGCAAGTTCTATACGGTTGTTTATACCCATCACCTCATGGGGATCGACATGGGTAAGGGCAGATACCCTTCTGCCCTCTCTAACTGCAAGGTGTATAAGATCGGTAAGATAATACTCTGACTGGTTGTTGTTCCTCTCCAGCCTGTGTATGTTCTCAAAGAGGAAATCAGAGGATATAAGATATATACCCGTGTTTATCTCCCTTATCTCCCTTTCCTGCGAGGTCGCATCCCTTTCCTCCACTATCCTCTCCACTGCGCCGTCCCTATCCCTTACGATCCTTCCGTAGCCTGTCGGATTGTCCACAAGGGTGGTTATGAGGGAAAGGGCGGGACGAACACCCCTTCTTCCCCTCCTGTGGAACCTCAAAAACCCCTTGAGCGTTGTGGATGTTATGAGCGGTGTATCACCTGAAAGTACGAGCACATCCCCCCTGAACCCGTCCATGCCCTTAAGGGCACACATAACCGCATGACCTGTACCCAGCTGTGGTCTCTGCACACATACATCCACACCGCCGAGTTCAACCTCCTCCTTCACCCTCTCCGCACCATGTCCAAGAACAACGACCACGTTCCTGAGCCTCAACCTTCTCAACACCTCAAGGGGATAGAAAAGCATCGGCCTTCCAGCAATACGATGGAGTACCTTGGGTGTCTCTGACTTCATCCTCGTGCCCTTACCAGCGGCAAGGACTATCACTGCAAGATCTTTCAT
>WGFF01000176.1 GCA_015492355.1 Deltaproteobacteria bacterium | reverse complement strand
TTATAGAACTCCCTATGGCACGGATAATAACCCTCACCACCGACTTTGGACTCAAAGACCCCTATCACGGGACGATGAAGGGGGTTATCCTTTCGATAAACCCCGGGGTGTCCATAGTTGACATATCCCACCTTGTATCACCTGGTAACATACTTGAGGGTTCGTTCATCCTCCTTCAGGCATATTCGTTCTTTCCAGAGGGCACCATCCATGTGGGTGTGGTCGATCCTGGTGTGGGTGGCAGGAGAAGACCCGTGGTGGTGGAGACGGAGAGGTACTTTTTTGTAGGTCCTGACAACGGTCTCTTTGATCTGCCACTCAAGGGGGAGGTGGTAAGGAGGGTTGTACACCTTACAGAGGAGAGATATTTTCTTGAGGAGATAAGTTCCACCTTTCACGGAAGGGATATATTCGCACCTGTGGCAGCCCACCTGAGCCTCGGTAGAGACCCATCGGCCTTTGGCAGGGCTGTTCAGATGGTAAGCCATCTCCACATACCTGAGCCAGTAAGAAAGGAAGGGTCTATTCACGGAAGGGTCATATACATAGATACCTTTGGAAACCTCATAACCAACATAGAGGGAAGAGATATAGATACAGGTATAAGACACCGAGTGAAGATAGAGATAGGCGGTATTTCCATAGAGGGTATGAGGGATACGTATAGTTGTGTGGGGGAGGGCGAGGTTGTAGCACTCGTTGGTAGCTGTGGTTTTGTTGAGATAGCATGTTTCAGGAGGAGGGCTGATGAGGTTCTGGGGGTGGGTGTGGGCGAGGAGGTGTGTATAGTATTGGAGGGGAGGGACCTTCGGTGAGGGCGGTTGTACAGAGGGTCAGGTGTGCAGAGGTGAGGGTAGAGGGTGTCAGGAGGGCGGATATATCGAAAGGGATTCTGGTATTTGTCGGTGTGGAGCAGGGAGATGGCAGAGGAGATGTGGAGTATATCGCCTCCAAGGTGCTTGGCTTGAGGATATTCGAGGATGAGACCGGGCGGATGAACCTCAGTGTAAGGGATATAAATGGTGATGTGCTCGTGGTCTCCCAGTTCACACTCCTGGGTGATGCAAGAAAGGGGAGGAGACCATCCTTCGATAGGGCAGAACCACCACAGAGTGCAAGGGAGATATACGCAGGATTGGTAGAACACCTAAAAGAGGAATGGCATCTTGTAAAGGAAGGAGAGTTTCAGGCACACATGGAGGTATTTATTGTAAACGATGGTCCTGTAACCATCCTTCTGGACAGCAGAAAGACCTTTTAGGAGCCAGCCTTATCAATCCCTTCATCATCTACAGGTCCACTTGACTTTGGGGAAAAGTGTCCTACATTTAAAGTAGAGGTCTTCTCCAGTAGACCATATTGAAGCACTTGATATTCCAAACAATTCAAAGAAAGGAGGGAGTCTATGAATCTCAAGGGTCTGGTTCCATGGTGGCGAAAAAGGAGTGTGCCTGTAAGGAGGGAGGAGGAAAATCCTTTCCTTGTCCTTCAACGTGAGATGAATCGTATCTTCGATGAGTTTTCGAGGGAGTGGTTTTTTGACATGCCTGTTCTGTGGCGCGGGGAGAGGACCGGGGGATATGTGCCGAGTATCGATGTCAGTGAGGATGAAAAGGAGATAAGGGTTACAGCGGAACTGCCGGGTATGGATGAGAAGGATATAGATATATCCCTATCAAAGGACCTTCTTACTATCAAGGGCGAGAAAAGGATAGAAAAGGAGGACAGGGGCAGGGACTATTATCATGTAGAGAGGTCTTACGGTTCATTCTACAGGACCATACCCCTTCCTGACGGTGTGGACCTGGACAAGGTGGAGGCATCCTTCAGCAAGGGTGTCCTTACAGTGAGACTTCCGAAGACACCCGAGGCACAGAAAGGTATAAAAAAGATACCTGTAAAGGCAGGTTGAATCCAGGGGGTAGCATAGGATATGCACACCAGGGCAATGGATATGAAGGGGATACTGAAGGGTACACGTGAGCTATGGGAGCGCATGACCATCTATGAGCGTTTCGAGCACATAATTGCGGTTGTACTCACCCTCATAATCTCCATACTGGTGGCAGTAACTGTACTCCATCTGATGTTCAACATAGCGTTACTCTTTGCAAAGGGTATAGACCTTCTCGATCACTCTGCCTTCCAGGAGATATTTGGCATGATAATGACGGTTCTCATAGCCATGGAGTTCAAGCACTCGATCATCCGTGCCATTGCAAGGCGCGATAATATAATCCAGGTCAAGACAGTGATACTCATTGCCATACTCGCCATATCACGGAAGTTCATAATCCTTGACCTCAAGGTTGTACCTGCCACTGTGATTGCGTCGATGGCAGTATCAATACTTGCCCTTGGTGCGGTCTACTGGATGATGAGGGAACGTGATGACAGGCTTATGTACACCACTGTGACAGGCAAGACCGGCGAAGGGATATCGCATGGTCATGGTGGAAGGCATGAAGGCTCTGGTGCAAAGCGTCTTAAGAGGGCTGGCTGATTGTATTCAGCCCCTTCAGCTCCATTGACAAGGTAAGTCCTTCGATGTTATCCTCTTCTCCATGCATTACACATCGAGTATAAAGGTCTCATCGAGTGGGTTTTCGGATATAATAGACATAACCAGGGATGTGGAGTCTGTGGTTGCAGACTCTGGTATAAGGGACGGGATTGTGTGTGTTTTTGTCCCTGGTTCGACTGCCTCTGTAACAACCATCGAGTACGAGAGTGGGGTCGTTGAAGACCTCAGGAAGGCTATCGAGAGACTCGTTCCATCGGACATACCCTACAGGCACGATTCACGATGGGGCGATGGTAATGGTTTTTCCCATGTGAGGGCATCGCTTATGAAGCCGGGGATATGTGTGCCTGTTGTTCAGGGCAGACTCTCCCTCGGTACATGGCAACAGATAGTGTTTGTAGACTTTGACAACCGTCCACGGACGAGGAACCTCGTTGTGCAGATAGTGGGTGATTGAATGGTTGTTGTTGGAGTGGGGCAGTGTTCTCTGGATTACATCTGTGTGGTGGACGGCTATCCTGACGAGGATACGAAGAACGAGGTCGTTGAATTCACCATACAGGGTGGAGGACCTGTTGCCACAGCCCTTGCTGCCCTCGGAAGGCTCGGGGTCAGGACAATCTTTATGGGTGTAGTATCTGACGACCCTGCAGGAGATGAGATAAAAAGGGGACTTGCGGAAGAAGGGGTAGATACAAGGGGGCTTAAGGTAAAGAAAGGAGGCACCTCTCAGGTTGCCTTCATAGTGGTGAATAGAAAGACTGCAACCAGGACTATCTTCTGGAAGAGACCCACCTGTGGAGAACTCACCCCAAGGGATATCAGGACATCTCTCATAAAGGGTAAGGACTTCCTCCTTATAGATGGTCTCATGGTGGATGCATCCATGGAGGCACTGAGGATTGCAAGGGACCATGGTGTACCTATTATGCTCGATGGTGGAAGATTGAGACCTGGTATGATGGAGCTTGCAAGGATGTGTGACTATGTGGTCTGTTCTGAAGAGTTTGCAAGGGAGGCAGGGGGTACACCAGAGATGGCTATAAAGAGGCTTCGATCCAGGGATACAAAGGCTGTAACTGTCACCTTGGGCAGGAGGGGTTCTGTTACATGGTATGGGGGTGGATTTTTCAGAACACCTGCATTCAAGGTGGATGCAGTCGATACAACAGGTGCGGGTGATGTGTTCCACGGTGGCTATATATACGGACTCCTCAGGGGCTGGGATATGGAAAGGACGGTAAGATTCGCCTCTGCCTTTGCAGCACTTAAATGCCGTAGACTCGGAGGTAGGAGCGGTATACCAGGACTTAAGGAGGTAGTTCGTTTCATGGAGGAGATGTCCACCCAGCCTATCTCTTTCCGTAGTTAGGGTATGGTCTTCTGGTCGCTCATCCTTCCATGAGGGTTTTGCACCATGACAGAAAAGGGAGGTTTTTGAGTTGGAGGATTTTGATATTGCGGTCATAGGGGCTGGTTCAGGCGGGCTCGTTGTGGCGAGTGCATGTGCCCAGATAGGGGCAAAGGTACTTCTCATTGAGAGGGCAAGGATGGGTGGGGAGTGTCTCAACACAGGGTGTGTGCCGAGCAAGACACTCATCCGTTCTGCAAAGGTGCTCTCCCTTATAAGGAGGGCGGATGAATTCGGGCTCGGTTCAGTGGATGTAAGATTCGATTACAGCAGGGTTGTCGATCGTATCCACAGGGTTATAGAACGGATCTCAATACATGACTCCCCTGAGAGGTTCGAGTCCATGGGGTGCAAGGTGGTGTTCGGTACCGCAAGGTTCCTGTCTCCTTATGAGATTACGGTGGGGAAGAGAAGGATAAAGGCAAGGAGGTTTGTCATAGCCACGGGTTCGAGCCCACTCATACCAGACCTCCCCGGCAGTAAAGAAGTGGACTTCCTTACCAATGAAAATATATTCGAGATGAGGACGCTCCCCGGGTCGATGGTGGTACTCGGTGCTGGTCCTATAGGGGTTGAGCTCGGTCAGGCATTCACAAGATTCGGTACAAGGGTTACCATGCTACAGCGTTCTGGGGCGATACTTTCAAGAGAGGACAGGGATGTGAGAAGGGAGATGGAGAGGATACTCAGGGAGGAGGGTATGGAGATAATCACAGGCACCACACTTGTGGGATTCGAAAGGAAGGATGGCAAAAAGGTGGTGCGTTTCAGGAGAGAAGACAGGGAATACACTGTTACAGCGGACGAGATACTCTGTGCCCTGGGGAGGGTTCCAAATGTGGGAGACCTCGATCTGGAGAAGGCGGGGATAGAATATACAGACAGGGGTATAGTTGTGGATCAGAGCCTCAGGACCACACAGAGGCATATCTATGCCTGTGGGGATGTGGTAGGACCGTACAGGTTCACCCACATGGCGAGCTATCAGGCAGGCATAATAGTTCGCAATGCCATATTCCATCTATCATCAAAGGTGGATTACAGTACTGTCCCGTGGGTTATATTCACTGACCCGGAGGTTGCAAGGGTTGGCGTGACAGAGGACGAGGCACGCAGTAGATATGGAGGGGTGGAGGTCTATACCTTCAGGCTGAGTGATAACGACAGGGCGAATACGGATGAGGAGACGAGGGGGTTTGTAAAGATAATCTGTACAAAGAGGGGACGTATAGTCGGTGCCCATATAGTTGGGTCGAATGCAGGTGAATATGTCCATGAGATTATACTCGCCATGAAGAACGGGCTTTCCGTTGGCTCCATCATAAATACCATCCATGTATACCCCACACTTGCTGAGGCTGTAAAGCAGGCATGTTCCCAGAGGCTCAAAGGTGCGCTCACACCGTTCAAAAAGTCCCTGATAAAGATACTCTTCGGTCTACAGGGATAGGTAGTTCAGCCTATGAAGAAGAGTACGTTGAAATTTATAGTCTTTGTGGTTGCGGTCTCGGCGATATTCGTCATGGTGAGGCTTACGGGGCTGGATGAGTATGTTGACCAGAAAAGGCTCAGTGAATGGATAGATGGCTTTGGTCCATGGGGACCGCTTATCTTTATCCTTATCTACAGTATAGCCCCTTCACTCATGCTTCCCGGGCTTCCCATCACTGTACTCGGGGGTATGCTCTTCGGACCACTTTGGGGGGTTGTCTATGTGGAGATAGGTGCGACCATAGGTGCATCCATTGCCTTTCTCTTTGCAAGGTACATGGGCAGGGGATGGGTAAGGGATGTGATAGGTGAGGGGAGGCTGAGGGAACTCGACAGGGAGGTGGAGAGACAGGGCTGGAAGATAGTGGCGTTTACAAGGCTCATACCCATCTTTCCGTTCAATCTCCTGAACTACGCCTTTGGACTCACGGGTATAAGGTTCAGTCACTACGTGCTATCAACCTTTGTATTCATGCTCCCAGGTGCCACTGCCTATGTGGTCTTTGCAAGCTCGCTACTCGACCTTGTAAAGGGCAGGGTCTCTGCGAGGTTCATAATAGGGGTAGTGCTTGTGGTACTCGTATCCCTCATCCCGGTGATATACAGGATGAGAAAGAGGACAGCGGTTTGAAAGGGTCGTGTCATCTCCAGATGATTGCCCATTCAGAGGGAAACCCCTTTTGTAAAAGGGGCTTCCCTCAAACTCCCTTCCCCAAAACTTTTAGCCTCAGGTTGGTCCTCAATAACCCTATTCCAGGGAGGTGGGAAGAAATCCCTTGACTTTCTACGCAGGGTAGAATATTATGAATGCAATATGGGCAGGATCGTGGCAAAGAATTTTAGATTTACCAACGCAGGGCTTTCCAAGGTCCTCGGTGAGCTCGAAAGTCAGGTAATGGATGTGGTGTGGAAGGGGGGAGAAATAAAGGGTAGAGAGGTATACGAGGAGATAAAAAAGACTAGGGACATAGCCCTCACCACGGTTCTCACAGTGCTTGAAAGACTCACCGAGAAGGGCCTGGTGGAGAAGGTAAAGGAGAGTGCAACCTATACCTTCAAGCCCACGTGTACAAAGGACGAATTTGCAGGGAGTGTTTCCAGACAGGTGCTCAGGGGTGTGATGGAGTTGTGGAGTGGGTCTGCGGTGGCATCCTTCGTGGATATACTCGCAGAGAAAGACCCTGATGAGCTCGAAAGGCTCTCAAGACTCGTGGATGAGAGGCTAAGGAAACTAAAGGGGGATAAGTTAGGATAACATGGCTGTGGTGGTATTGCTCCTGATTGTGCTATCGCTCCTCTTTGGTGGTACCTTCCTGTGGCTATCGGTGAGTATCCCCGGTATCATAGGGTTTACAAGGTCTGTGGTGGAGTGGTGTCAGAGTCTCATCCTCATGTGTCTTCCCTATCTCCACCTGCTCAGGGTGGTCTTCATCTGGTCATTCGTCTTTCTCCTCCTTGCGGGTATCGTCTATGCCATTGTGAACGGCGGGATGAGACTTGCAAGGATGTACCGTGGTATGAGAAGACTGCCCGTGGATAAGAGGTCTTCGAACCTCGTTCTTATAAGGGATGATTCCATCAGGATAGCATTCACACACGGATTGCTGAGACCGAGGGTGTACATATCCACCGGTCTTGTAAGGTATCTTACACCGAGGGAATTAAAGACAGTTGTACTCCATGAACTCCATCACAAAAGGGAGAAAGACCCCCTTGTGTTCTTTCTGCTCTCGTTCATAAGGGATGTATTCTTCTACATACCTGTTGTAGGCTCGGTTGTGGAGGGATTCATCCACAGGAGGGAGACCAGGGCGGATGATGCATCCCTGAGGGAAGAAGGAGACAACCTCTACCTTGCAAGGGCTATACTCAAGGTATCAGGTACCCCTGTATCCGTACCCCTTTTTGTAGCCCTGCAGGCTGGCTCTGTGGAGGAAAGGGTAAGGAGGCTTGTGGATGGTGAGGGGAAAAAACCATCCACAACCCGTCCTATGGGGATAGTACCTAATGTATTGGTCCTCTCTTTCATCACCATAGCCCTGACCCTTTCGCTCCTTACAGCACCATCCCTGCATGCATGTAGCTTTCAGCACTGTTCCCATCATGTGGACAGGATAGGCAAGGACTGTGTGGTACACTGCAGGGATTCAGAGTCTCTCTCCGGAAGAGACATTCCGCAGGAGAAGGGATGATCGACCATTGAATGGGTTTTTTGCCGGAATAGGGGGAGTTCTCACCAGGGTTTCCCCTTTCCCAGAAAACCTTAGATTAGAAGTTTTGGGGAAGGGAGTTTGAGGGAAACCCCTTTTACAAAAGGGGTTTCCCTCAGGATACAGGCATCTTAGTCCGAAAAAGGTACCCATTACCTTAATTTTTTGCCGATAGAATCTACACTATGTAGAATCATTATCTTAAACCAAGGGGTGGGATGATGAAAGGGATACGTACTGTAGCATTGTATCTATTCCTGGCGATGGTCTTTATATCCTTTCCCTTTCCTTCCTGTGCGGGGGAGGATGGTGAGGGGGTGGGGCTTGAGGAACTCATAAAGGATGCTGTTGAGAACAATCCTGAGATAAGGTCTGCAAGGCTTAAGTGGGCTGGTGTGATACAGAGGTATCCACAGGCAGTGGCACTCGATGACCCAATGCTTACCTATACCTATCCTGTGGAAGGTATAGAGACCAAAGTGGGACCACAGGAACATACATTCTCCCTTACCCAGAGGCTTCCCTTCCCGGGTAAACTCAAACTCAGGGGAGAGATAGTATCGAAGGACGCACAGATAGCAAGGCTCAACTACGACAGGGTGGTAAGGGATGTGATAGTGAAGGTCAAAAGGTCCTTCTACGAGCTCTACTACATAGACATGGCAATATCCCTCACGGAACAGAACAAAAAGGTGCTCGAACACATGGTAAAGGTTGCAACGACAGATTACGCACAGGATGGAACAACACTCAATGATGTTGTAAAGGCTCAGTCAGAATACGCACAGGTGTCCTATGACCTCCTGCTACTCAAGGAGATGAGGGAGACCGAACTTACAAGACTCAACACCCTCCTTAACCGTCCACCAGAGGAGAGGTTTGAGACCTTCAGGCAGCCAGCGGTAAAACCCTTTGAACACAACCTTGATGAACTGTACAGATGGGCACTGGAAGGTGAGGAGATAAGGATCAAAAGGCTCGAGGTGGAAAAAAGAGACCTTGAGACCTCCCTTGCAAGGTATGCCTACCTTCCAGACTTCCGTATAGGTGTCAATTACATAAGTATCGGCGAGGGTGACAGTGTGGTGAGGGATTCAGGCAAGGACAGCATGGGTGTTGTATTCGGTATAAACATCCCTATATGGTTTTCAAAGAATAGAGCCATCGTAAAAGAGGCGGAGTTCAAAAAGGAAAGCACCGTCAGGGAAAAAAGGGCACTGGAGAACGAAACCCTGAGCACGGTCAAGAACCTGTACCTGAAACTCGTAAACACCAATCGCCTGATAGAACTGTACTCCCAGTCCCTCATACCACAGGCTCAGCAGTCCCTTGAGATAGCAGAGACATGGTACAGGAACAAACAGGGAAGCCTGTCAGGTCTCCTTGAGACACAGACCATACTCTACAACTTTCAGATAGCCTATTTCAGGGCGGTAGCGGATTATCTCAAAACAATAGCAGACCTCGAAAGGGTCACAGGTAGAAGGCTTTATTAAAACGAGGGGAGACCTTTTGTGAAATGGATTAATATCCTTTCCCCCACTTATAGAAAGGACCCTGATTTAAGGGTCGGACAGGGGAAAGAGTTTTGGGCAAGGAGACTTTAGAAGGATTTTTCCTCTAAGGGAAAGGGAGGATAAAGATGAGGGTACATGTATTCCTTCTTACAGTATTTGTGATTCTTTTCCTTTCAGAGGTCCATGCGGGTGGATTCAGGGACCTTGAGAGGGAGTTTGCAGAGTACGATGGATCGGACTACTTCCTTGAGAATATAAGAAGGGAGGAGCCACCCTCTGAAGAGAAAAGGGATGTCAGGGCGTTTGAGGAGTTGGGGAGGATGAAGAAGGTCCTTGCAGAGAAGAAGGCCCGTGGTATAGAGACCATGGAGGATGTGATACTCAAAAATCCTCTCTTCAGACCAGAGCCAGAGATCTGGGCGAGGATAAGGGATATGGATACAGAGGGTATGGAGGGGTTTTTGAGGGAGGATTTTTCGCTTGAGAATCTACTCTCCGTGGCACTAAGGAACAACCCCGATATAAAGAAGGCTTACAGAGAAGCCCTTGCAACCGTTGAGAGATACGACCAGGTGAGTAACCTCGATGAGATACTCAACCAGTACGCTGTATTCACCAAAAACCTCGATATAACCATCGGCAGACCCATCCACAAAAAGCCACTCATGCTCGATTTTCCCTTTCCCGGTATGCTTGCGCTCAAGGGGGATATAGTGCAGAGGGATGTGGAGCTGGCAGGCATAGCGCTCGAAAGGACGGTGCAGGATGTGATTACCCGTGTAAAGGAGACCTATTACGAGACCATCTACCTCTACCATGCAGTAGACATAACGCGTGAGGTGATAGGGCTTCTCGAAAGGCTGAGAAAGGTCATAAACACAGTGTATGTAACAGGCAGGACGAGCCTTAACGACGTTGTCAAGATACAGATGGAGATAGACAGGATCTCCAATGACCTTATCGTGCTCGAAGAGAACAAAAAGACCATGCAGATAAGGCTCAACAAGCTCCTCGACATATCGGAGGATTTTATGCCCGCCGACCTCCATGATCTCGAACCCCTCATTCTGGACTACACAAAAGAGGCACTCTTCAGGAGAGGTGAGGAGGATAGAAGCGAGATCAAAGCCCTCAACAAGGAACTCGAAAGGATGGCACTCCTTATAACACTCGCTGAAAAGAGATTCTATCCTGATTTCACACCCGGTTTTACCATATTTGAGAACAGGGTCCTCAGGCAGGTGGGTACATACGCAGACCAGGAGACCTTCCCGTCGAGACCGATGATAAGGGGTATGGACTGGTTCGGTGCGAACGATGCGTACATAAGGGAGACGAGGCTGAGGTACCAGACACTCATGGAGAGATTGAGGTCCCTTAAGAACCGAACGGTGGATGAGATAAACCAGGCTCTCTTCAGGTACGAGAATGCAAGGAGGTTTAAACTCCTCTACGAGAAGAAACTCGTACCACGCTCAAGGCTCACGGTGGATATAACAGAGGCACTCTATGTGACAGGGAGGGTCGATTTCATGGACCTTATAAACTCACAGGAGCTCTTCCTTGAATATAGCCTCAAACTCAAGGAGGCGATAAAGGAGATGAATATAGAGGCATCGAGGATAGAAAGGCTCATTGGCTCATCCATTCCTGTAAGGAAGGAGGCTGAGTAGGGATGTGGCAGGGTAGACTCAAGGGTGTTGTGCTCCTCCTTGCAGGAATAAGTGTGGGGGCAGGGATGGCATTCCTCTTTGCAGGATATACAGGGCTTTTTAAGGAAAAGGAGGTAAGGGTGGACAGGGGTGCGGAAAAGGAGGGAAGACGCATACTCTACTGGAGGGCACCCATGGACCCGACCTACATATCGGACAAACCGGGCAAATCACCCATGGGTATGGACCTCATACCCGTATACGAGGGTGAGGAGGATCTGGTGGAGCCCGGAACAGTGAAGATAGACCCTGTAACAGTGCAGAACATAGGGGTGAGGACATACGAGATAAAGAAGGTACCCCTTGTAAAGACCGTAAGGACCATAGGCAGGATCGATTACGATGAGAAGAGGGTCTACCATGTGCATACGAAGATAGAGGGATGGGTGGAGAAACTCTATGTGGACTTTACAGGACAGAAGGTGGACAAGGGAGACATACTACTTGAGATATATAGCCCTGAACTCGTCTCCACTCAGGAGGAGTACATCCTTGCCTACAGGTACAGGGACACCCTGGAGGCTGATATATCGGGTGGAGAGTCCATACTTGAACTCAGCAGAAGGAGGCTTGAACTCTGGGATGTGCCAGAACACCAGATAAGGGAGCTCGAACGGACAGGCAGGATTATGAAGACCCTTCACATCCATTCACCCATAAAGGGGATAGTCATCAAGAAGTCTGTTGTTGAGGGCATGTTCGTGAAGCCTGGCATGAACCTCTACACCATTGCAGACCTTTCAAAGGTATGGGTCTATGCTGATATATACGAGTACGAGATGCCGTGGATAAAGGTGGGGCAGGAGGCAGAGATGACCCTTGCATCCTATCCTGGAAGGGTTTTTAAGGGGAGGGTATCGTTTATATATCCCTTCATGGAGGCTAAGACACGTACCAACAAGGTAAGGCTCGAGTTCGACAATCCTAACCTCGAGCTCAAGCCAGATATGTACGCCAACGTGGTTCTCAAATCAGAGATAAGCAGACAAGCCATAGCAGTGCCAAAGGAGGCGGTGCTCCTTTCAGGGGACAGGAGTATCGTCATCCTCTCAAGGGGTGAGGGTAAGTTCAAACCTGTGGAGGTCACCCTCGGGGTAGAAACTGATGAGTACTATCAGGTGCTCGATGGGCTTGAGGAAGGGGATGTGGTTGTAACATCCGCACACTTCCTCATAGACTCGGAGAGCAGACTCAAGGAAGCCATAACAAAGATGCTCGAGGCAAAAAAGGGTACCATGGACCACGAGGGTATGAACCACGAGGGTATGGATCATGAAGGCATGGACCATGAGGGTATGGACCACGACATGGATATGATGGACCACGACATGATGGACCATGGAGGCATGGATCACGATATGGACCATCATTGAGTATCCCTGGAATCTGGCTTTTATGGAGTCTTATGAGCCTTTATCCTGACAAAAACCTTTCCCACACCTTGGGGAGACCATGCTCGAGAAGATAATAGAATTTTCCATAAACAACAGGTTTCTGGTCGTTCTTGCCACGGTGTTTGTCATTGCCTGGGGTATTGTGGCGATGAGGAACATCCCTCTCGATGCCATACCCGACCTTTCGGATGTACAGGTGATAATATACACTGAGTACCCTGGGCAGGCACCCCAGGTGGTGGAAGACCAGGTGACCTATCCACTCACCACAGCGATGCTCAGTGTGCCCTATGCAAAGGTTGTGAGGGGATATTCGTTCTTCGGTTTCTCCTTTGTGTACATCATCTTCGAGGACGGTACGGATATGTACTGGGCTCGCTCGAGGGTACTCGAGTATCTGAACTTCGTATCAGGAAGGCTTCCACCCGGTGTTACACCCACCCTCGGTCCTGATGCTACAGGTGTGGGATGGGTCTACGAGTATGCACTGGTGGATAGAACCGGCAGATACGACCTCTCTGAGCTTCGAAGCATCCAGGACTGGTACCTGAGGTACGAGCTCCAGACAGTACCCGGTGTCTCAGAGGTGGCGAGCATAGGTGGGTTTGTAAAACAGTATCAGGTGGAGGTAGACCCCAACAAGCTCCTTGCCTACAACATACCACTGAGCAGGATAAGGCATGCCATCATGAGGAGCAACAACGATGTGGGCGGAAGGCTTATCGAGATGGGAGAGACGGAGTTCATGGTGAGGGGACTGGGATACATAAAGGGTATAGAGGATATAGAGAACATAGCAGTGGGTGTGGACCCAAAGGGTACACCAATAACAGTAAAGGACATAGCCCATGTCCATCTCGGTCCAGAGCTCAGGAGGGGACTTGCAGAACTCGATGGGGAGGGCGAGGTGGTGGGTGGAATAGTGGTTATGCGCTACGGGGAGAATGCCCTTGAGGTCATAGAGAACGTAAAAGAGAAACTCGAGACACTCAAGAAGGGCTTACCAGAGGGTGTGGAGATAATAACGGTGTACGACCGTTCTGCCCTTATACACAGGGCTATAGATACACTCAAGGAGAAACTCATAGAGGAGAGCATAGTCGTTGCCATTATATGTGTGGTATTTCTTCTCCATCTGAGGAGTGCCTTTGTTGCCATATTCACCTTGCCAGTGGGTATACTCATATCCTTCATCATCATGTCCTTCCAGGGTATAAACGCCAATATAATGAGCCTCGGTGGTATTGCCATAGCCATAGGTGCGATGATAGATGCAGCGATAGTGATGATAGAGAACGCCCACAAACACATAGAACATTCAGGTGGCAGGAAGGATAGATGGGGGCTCATACTCGAGGCATCCAAGGAGGTAGGTCCAGCACTTTTCTTCTCCCTTCTTATAATAACCTTTTCGTTCATGCCCGTATTCACCCTGGAAGCACAGGAAGGAAGACTGTTCTCTCCCCTTGCCTTTACCAAGACCTATGCCATGGCTGCTTCAGCACTGCTTGCTATAACCATCGTACCAGTGCTGATGGGATACCTCATAAAGGGAAGGATACTCCCAGAGAGCAGGAATCCTATAAACAGGTTCCTTCTTTATATCTACAAGCCGATTGTCTTCATTGTACTCAAGTACAAGAAGACGGTCATAGCCATCTCCCTTGTGGTCCTTCTTCTCACCCTCATACCATTCAACAGGATAGGGAGCGAGTTCATGCCCCCTCTGAACGAAGGGGACATACTCTACATGCCTACCACCCTTCCCGGCATATCCATAACCAAGGCAAAGGAACTCCTCCAGCAAACAGACAAGATACTCAAGACCTTCCCAGAGGTCAGGCACGTATTCGGAAAGATAGGACGGGCAGAGACCGCCACAGACCCCGCCCCCCTTTCCATGATAGAGACCACCATCACACTCAAGCCACAGGAGGAATGGCGCGAGGGCATGACCATAGAAAAACTCATGGAGGAGATGGATAGAGCCATAAAGTTCCCTGGTGTGACCAATGCCTGGACAATGCCCATCAAGACCAGGGTCGATATGCTCTCCACAGGTATAAAGACACCCGTTGGCATAAAGATAGCGGGTGATGACCTAAAGGTGCTCGAAGAACTGGGAAAACAGATAGAAGCGGTTGTGAGGGACATCCCTGGCACCCTTTCTGTGTATTCCGAGAGGGTGGTGGGCGGGAATTATCTCGACTACGAGATAGACAGGAAGGAGGCTGCAAGGTACGGGCTCACCGTAGGGGATGTGCAGGATATAATCCAGTCCGCAGTGGGTGGTATGAACATCACAACCACTGTGGAGGGACTCGAAAGGTACCCGGTGAACCTCAGATACGGAAGAGAACTCAGGGACGATATATCGAAACTTAAAAGGATACTCATACCCACCCCCAGGGGTGAGCAGATACCCATAGCACAGGTGGCAAAGATAAGGATAAGGAAGGGGCCACCATCCATAAAGAGCGAGAACGCAAGGCTCAATGCGTGGATATACGTGGATATAAAGGATATAGACGTTGGCACCTATGTCAGGGAGGCACAAAAGATAGTGAACGAGAAGATAAAGATACCACCAGGGTATTCCATATTCTGGAGTGGACAGTTCGAGTACATGGAGCGCGCAAAGGAAAGGCTCAAGGTGGTGGTCCCCCTTACCATAGGTATTATATTCGTTCTCCTCTATCTCAACTTCAACAGTATTACAGAGAGTCTCATAGTGATGCTCTCTTTGCCCTTCTCCCTTGTGGGTGGAGTGTGGCTCATGTATCTGCTTGATTACAACATGAGTGTTGCGGTAGGTGTGGGTTTTATAGCACTGGCAGGTGTTGCCGCAGAGATAGGTGTGATAATGCTCATGTATCTGGATATGTCGTACCAGAGATACTATCTCCACGGGATGCTCAGGGGGATGGATGACCTCTACAATGCAGTGGTCGAGGGCGCGAGCCTGCGTATAAGACCCATAATGATGACCGTGTCCGCCATAGTCGGAGGGCTCCTTCCCATCATGTGGGGCAGTGGTACGGGCTCGCAGGTCATGAAACGGATAGCAGCACCCATGATAGGCGGTATGGTCTCTGCAACGGTACTCACCCTCATAGTCATTCCTGCCATATACGCCCTCTGGAAGGGCTTTGCAATGAAAAGATCCTTACAAAAGGAGGTGAAGGATGAAGGAGATAAAGGCATACATACGCCTTGAAAAGGCAGAGGAGGTCATAGAAGCCCTTGAAAGCGCGGGTGTGCCTGGTCTCACGGTGGTAGAGGTCAAGGCGATGGGAGAGACCGCATCGCCAGAAGGCAGGAGATATTCCATCAAATATGCGGAAAGGTACAATCCCATGGTAAAACTCGAATTAGTGTGCAGGGATGTGGACGTGGTAAGGCTTGTGGATACCATAAGGGAGAATGCCTATACAGGTCACAGCGGTGACGGGATGATATTCGTATCCGAGATAAACTACGCCATAAGGATACGGACAGGCGAGTGGGGAGATTCAGCACTCACCCCGGGATAAAAAAACAAGGAGGTAGAAAAAATGAAGGGGCTCAAGATTACTGCCTGTGCCATGGTAATGGTCTTTTTCCTCTCAGTGCCGGTCTTCTCGTCAGAGAAGAAACACCAAGATGGACATCACATGGCAATGCACCAGATGATGGTCATGATGCGAGACCTTATGGAGATAGTAAAGACCATCTCCAACAGTCCCACACCAGAGCAGAAAAGGAAACTCTCCTTCATGATGAAACGGCTCGACAAGATGATAAATAAACATCAGAAGATGATGGAGCACAAGCACGAGTAAAAAAAACAGGTAAGGGGCTTTTTGCGGTACCAAGACCCATGGGAGATAAGGTAATGGGTATCCTTTTCGGACCTGTCTGATTGTGAGGGAAACCCCTTTTGTAAAAGGGGTTTCCCTCAAACTCCCTTCCCCAAAACTTCTAATCTAAAAGTTTTCTGGGAAAGGGAGCAGGGGATGAAACCGTGCAAGGGGGGTACAAGGTTTTTTTCCCTTGACCTTCCCTTCAGAAGACCTTAATCTTGATGTCCTTGGAAGGGGGAGACCTATGGAGG
>WGFF01000175.1 GCA_015492355.1 Deltaproteobacteria bacterium | reverse complement strand
GAGAAGCCCTGAACCCCTGGTTTTTTTCTCTGTTAGACGGAGATAATGAAGTTCTTTGCGGATACGATGCTCGGGAGGCTTGCAAGGTGGATGAGGATTATGGGTTACGATGTGGAGTATGAGCCCAGTATCGACGATGATGAGATTATCCGCAGGGCGCTTGAGGAGGGGCGGATTATCCTTACAAGGGATACACTCCTTGCAAGACGGAGAGCCATAAGGGGGAGATTCGTCTTCATAAAGGGGGATCATCTCAGGGAGCAGTTACACCAGATAGTGGAAAGGTTCGGTATGGAAGAGGAGAGGTTCCTTACAAGATGTCTCAGGTGCAATCTTCTTCTTGTGGATGTGGTCAAAGAGGCTGTAAGAGACAGTGTTCCACCCTACGTGTACACCACCCAGGAGAGGTTTTCTGCATGTCCTGGTTGCGGACGCATCTACTGGGCAGGTACACACAGGGACCACATGATGAGGGAACTATCCCTTTTGTTCGATGAGGGCAGGGGGGATTGAGTCTACTCACCACCGAGGTGTTTTCTGTTTTTTTCCTGCCTGGTTGTACGTATCTCTATCCCTGGTTCCGAGAGGGTAAGAAGGTCCAGGGGATTTATCCTTGCCATATTGAGCCTTACACCCCAGTGGAGATGGGGACCACTCGATCTACCGGTTGAACCCACAAGCCCTATAACCCTTCCTTTTTCGACCATCTCCCCTTTTTTCACCCTTATCCCCGAGAGATGGAAGTACATGGTATACAAGCCCAGTCCATGGTCTATGACAATGGTCTTTCCACTGAAGAACAGCTCCCCTGTGAACACCACCTTTCCTCTGTTCGATGCGATAACACCCCTGCCTGCTGGTGCGGCGATATCCACACCAGAGTGCCTTGCCTTAGGGGTATTGTTTATTATCCTCCTCAAGCCGAATTCACTCGTAATGGGTCCTTCCACAGGCATTATGAACCCACCGTTCCAGAACCTCTCCATGGTTGTGGTGCCGAATATGCGCATGAGGGTGTTTCTCTCCCTTTTTATCCGTTCAAGGGTATTTTTGTCGGGTTCGACCATCCTTTTTGGCAGTTTCAATCTCTGAAGCCCGAATTCCCCTGATACAACCCTTATTCTGGCTGTATGTTCACTCGTTCTGCCGTCTGTATATTCGATTCTTATATCTACAGGGTACTCACCTGGCTTTGCGGATAGGTCCACACCCACAAGGGCAGAGAAGGTGGTATGGTCTCTGTCCCTGAAGAAATTTATATAAGTGCCGTTGAAAAGACCCTGTACCGAGCCTATACCATTGCCGGTTACATCCACTGTAAGTATGCCACCCTGTCTGACCGTGTCGGGATGTATGTATACCTCTGTTTCATCTGCCAGTACATGGTCTTTGATGATGGCAATGATAAATATAAAGACCACTGCCCGCAGGTATGTCTTCATGGCTTGACACGACCCTTTCAGTTTTTTTCTGTAAGGATTTATCCTATCTTACAGGATGAGTCAAGAACAAAAAGATGGGGTAGACGGGTCGATGTCTTTCAGGGGATATATCTCCGTACAAGGACGAATCCTGCAAGACCTGCAAAAAGGAGGAGTGCTGTTGATGGCTCTGGCACTGGTGAGGTCGTCACATTGAGGTAGTCGTTTCCGCATTCCATCGTCCAGTGGAGTGTTATGGGACCACCTGTGTAGGATAGTAGTAGACCGAGGTCGAAGGTGCCCTCTATTACATGAGACGTACCACCATCCACGTTGTTGCTGAAAACCCCACTCCCGTAGACACCCACAAAGGAGTCGATCAGGGTGCCGGTCTTGTACTCAAAGGGATTCGATACGTCGTGCTGTGAGAAGGCTACATCGTTCCATGACGAGACACTGTAGAGGTTGAAGGTAACATCAGAGCCATGTATGGAGAAGTCTATGGCGTATTCATAGGTGCCATCGTTGTTGACATCGAGCGCAAGGTCTCCAGGCATGTACCCATGGGGTGAGCCGTCCACAAGGTTGAAGCCTGTCTGGAGACCGAAGAAAAGAGTACCATCCGTATAGAATTTTAGCCCTATGTATTCTACATCATAGTCCTGTCCACCATACCCGGGTCCTACATAGCCTTTTGGACCCACACCGTCTTCAGCACTGTAAAAACCCGACCATTCGGTAAGATCGAATATGCCATCCAGTGTTATGGCATGGGAAGGATGGGTACTTATTATAAGGATAACGGATGCAATGACTATCCCTGCCAGCCAGATTCTCTTCATGATGGAATACCACCGATGTTTTGAAGATTATAGTAATGCAATATCCATGCCGTTACTATGGGATTGCGGGTATCTTCATGTAATCATTCGTTTTACAAAGAGAATTTCAGATACACCCCATGTAATCCCTCCAGTGGTTGCAGGAAGGTGTAAACAAAATCGACACCCCTGGGGTCTCCCTGTAGGGGACTGCAACGGGGATGATAGGAATATTCAATGTTTTTTCAAGGGGTTACTCTACTATGAGGGGAGAGGATGTGTTGTAAAGAAAGTTGACATAATATAATAGCCCTCATGTATCCATTAAAAGTGATGCTTAAAGGTTGAGGGCACAGGATAGCAAGGGCAGAAGTGAGTAATTTCGGCTCTCTGGACCCATCCATCCCTCTTTAGATTTACCTTGACAAATCCCTTTATCACGAGTATAGTTAGCGATTATAGTGGTATAAAGTGGTATAAAGTGTTATAGATGTCTTTGAGGTGGTATAAAAGGGGTATGGAAGGAAGTAAGGTTGGGGTGTGATGGTATTTTGGCGGATGTGTCCATAGAGGGATATAGAGGTGTTCAGGGGAAGGTTTGAACATACCATAGATTCCAAGGGCAGGCTCAGTGTGCCTTCGAGGTTCAGGGAGATACTGAACGAAAGGTACGACCATCGTCTCGTTGTAACCACCTATGACGGCTGTCTGATAGCCTATCCCCATGCGGAGTGGAGGATACTCGAGGAGAGGATAGCAGGGCTTCCTGAGTTCAGCAAGAACACAAGGGATTTTTTGAGGTTTTTCTATTCCAGTGCCACCGATTGTCCCATCGACAGACTGGGAAGGATACTCATCCCCCAGCCCCTGAGGTCCTATGCAAGGCTGGAAAAAGAGGTGATGCTTATAGGTGCATTCAGGCATATCGAGATATGGAGCAAGTCTTTGTGGGAGGAGGCAGAGTCAATGGCATCCCAGGAGGATATAGGCAATATTCTGGAACGTCTGGGATTGTAGATCATATATATCCTTTATGCCACAGCCCGGTGGTACAGAACCTCACCGCCCTGTAATGGTAAGGGAGGTGCTCCGTTATCTGGACGTAACCCCAGGCAGGGTGTATGTGGACTGCACACTGGGATGTGGTGGTCATGCAATGGAGATACTCAGGTGTAGTGAGCCTGACGGGATAGTTATAGGCATAGACCAGGATGAGGACGCAATAGATATAGCAAAGGAGAGACTCAGGGGATTCGGCAGACGGGTCTTCATAGTCAGGGAGAATTTCAGGAACGTAAGAGACGTGGTAAGGGGAGTTGGCATAGGGATGGTCGATGGTGTGCTCTTTGATCTCGGCGTATCGTCGCTCCATCTTGAAGACCCTGCAAGGGGTTTCAGCTTCCGCCACGATGCCAGGCTCGATATGAGGATGGACAGGAACAGGGAGGTTACAGCCTACGACCTTGTTAATACCCTGCCTGTGGCTGAACTTGAGCGCATATTCAGGCAATATGGTGAAGAGAGGTGGGCTGGAAGGATAGCAAGGGCTGTGGATAGGAGAAGGCAGGTAAAGCCCATCGAGACCACGGTGGAGCTGGCAGAGATAGTAAAAGGGAGCATACCCCCGAGGTACCGTACTGGAAGGATACATCCTGCAACAAGGGTGTTTCAGGCATTGAGGATAGCAGTAAACGATGAACTCGAAAATCTCAAAAGGGGTATCCTCGAGGGTACTGAAATCCTTGCAAGGGGTGGCAGGATGGTTGTCATATCCTTCCATTCCCTTGAGGACAGGATAGTGAAGGAGACCTTCAGGGGACTATCCAGGGGATGTGTATGTCCACCTGATGCCCTGAGGTGTACATGCGGAAGGAAGCCGTCCGTGAGAGTGCTTACCAGAAAGGTGGTGAGACCATCGGATGGGGAGATAAGAGGGAATCCCAGGGCAAGGAGTGCAAGACTGAGGGCTATTGAACGTATCTGATGCATTTCAACAATCATAATCTTTGAGGGTACGGGATATGTTCGATGTGGTCACAAAGAGGCTTGTCATACCCAGGGTCCTGAAGACACAGGATGTAAAGATAAGAAGGGACCTGAGGGATATGAGTTTCCTTTACCTCTCCCTTGCAGTCGCCTTTGTAGTTGTGGTGGTGTTCTTTGTCTATCTATGGAGCAGGCTTACGGTGGTAAATCTCGGCTACGAGATATCCATGGCTAATGCAAGGAAGGCAGAACTCATAGAGGAGAACAGGCGACTCAGGGTGGAGTATATGGAACTCAGCTCCCTTGAGAGAATAGAACGTATAGCGTCCACAGAACTCGGGCTTACATACCCGACAGGAAAACAGATAATAAATATCGAATAGATGAAACCCGCAGGGTCCTGGATAAGATTCAGGATATTTTTGGTCCTCGGTCTGTTTCTGGTCTTTTTTGCCTCCCTCCTTTTGAGGGCATTCCAGATACAGATCGTAAAGGGTAAGACACTGGAAAGGAGGGCAAGGAGCCAGCATGAAAAGACCATAAGGGTGGAGTCAAAGAGGGGTGAGATACTCGACAGAAACATGAAAGAACTCGCTGTAAGTGTGGAGGTAGACTCTGTCTATGCCCAGCCCGCACGTATAAAGGACCCCCACAGGGTAGCCAGTATACTCTCTCCCATACTCTCCATCGGAAGGCAAGAACTCGAAAGGCGCCTTACATCATCCCGTCCCTTTGAATGGCTCAAAAGACAGATAGAGCTCGATGAGGAGAAAAGAAGGACAATCTCCGGGCTCCATGGTATCGGTATAGTAAAGGAGGCAAGGAGATACTATCCCAACAGGACCCTGGCATCCAACCTCATAGGTTTTGCAGGCATAGATTCGAGGGGGCTCGAGGGGGTGGAACTTTACTATGACAGATTCCTCAAGGGCACATCAAAAAAGATTACAGGTGAGAAGGATGCCAGAGGCAAGATCATCCTCTTTGAAGACCTTGAGAAGACCGTACCCTTCCAGGGAATGGATGTTGTCCTGACCATTGACAAGACCATCCAGTACATAACAGAAAAGGCTCTCAGAAAGGCTGTATCCACTACGGGTGCAAAGGGAGGGATAGCCATAGTGATGTCTCCATATACAGGAGAGATACTCGCCATGGCTGTATATCCTACCTTCGATCCGAACGATATAAGACGTTTCAGCCCCTCTGACTGGAGGAACAGGGCGGTAACAGATATATTCGAGCCGGGCTCGACCTTTAAACTCTTTCTGCTTGCCTCTGCCTTAGAGGAGAACGTGGTCAGGGCAGACGATATCTTTTACTGTGAGAACGGAAGCTACAGGGTTGCGGACAGGGTCTTTCACGATGTCAGGAGGTTTGGCTGGCTCTCACTGACCCAGATAATAAAGTATTCGAGCAATATCGGTGCTGCAAAGGTGGGAGAGAGACTCGGCTCAAGGAGGTTTTACAGGTATTTGAGGGCCTTTGGGTTCGGCTCCAGGACAGGTATAGACCTCCCGGGTGAGGCAAGGGGTATACTCAGACATTACGAGGAATGGTCGGGTGTGAGCATAAACACCATCTCCTTTGGTCACGGTATATCCGTTACAGCCATACAGCTTGTAACCGCCCTCTCAGCCATAGCCAATGGTGGGTTCCTCATGAAGCCCCACGTTGTGAAGGCTATAAAGGATGCCGATGGAAAGACCGTCTTTGAAGCCCATCCCGTAATCGTAAGGAGGGTCATATCAGAGGATACCGCAAAGAAGGTAAGGGATATACTCGTTACCGTAACAGAAAAGGGCGGGACAGGTATGCTCGCCTCAATAGATGGTTTTAGGGTGGCTGGCAAGACAGGTACAGCAGAAAAGCCAGACCTTGAGAAGGGTGGCTACAAGGAGGATGCCTATATAGCATCCTTCCTCGGTTTTGTGCCAGCTGAGAGGCCAGAGATAGCGATACTGGTCACGATAGATGAGCCCAAGGAGGAGTTCTCTGGCGGGGTCGTGGCTGCGCCTGTGTTCAGGGAGATAGCAAGCCAGACACTTGCATATATGGGAGTGTTCCCTGAAAGGACACCAGACGGGACGATTAATCTTGTAAGACTCAAAAGGCCCTATGGCCCTGTGCCTGAAGAGATATACCCCTCAAGGGTCGTTCCAGACTTCAGGGGGAGGACCATGCGGGAGGTACTGAGAATGGCAGGGAAAAAGGGGCTCGAGGTTGTGGTACACGGCAGTGGCAGGGCGGTCTCACAGAGACCCTCCCCTGGAAGGACAACAAACGGACAACCAGTGGTTGTATGGTTCGGTGAAATGTGAGAAAATAAAAAAATTTTCCGGTAAAGGGATGTATCCTTCAGCCATAGCCATGAAACTCAAGGATATGATAGCGGGTCTCCGTGATATCAGGGTCTACGGTGATACGGAGATGGAGATAAATGGTATATCCTCTGATTCGAGGGATATATCCCCCGGGATGGTCT
>WGFF01000174.1 GCA_015492355.1 Deltaproteobacteria bacterium | reverse complement strand
TTATAACATCAAACGTTACATCCCTGCCAGAGGTTGTTGGAGACGGGGGGATACTTGTAGACCCTTCGGATACGGATGCCCTGAGGCAGAAGATAGATCTCGTCCTGTCAAATAGAGGACTTAGAGACGAACTTGTGGAGAGGGGATTCAAGAGGGTAAAATTGTTCAACTGGCACAGTACAGCACAGAGGACTTTTGAGATATATAAACATATTCTTGAAAGATAAACTTATGATTTTATCTATTTAGACATCTTAACCATTTGACTTTTAAGAATAAGGGGTTAATAATAAAGTAAAATTTCTGGGAACAATCCTTCGTAAAGGGGCGATGGTATACCTCCCAGCCTGCTCCATTTAATAAGTCCAGATCGCAGGAGTTGGGAATTGGGTGTGGCAGAGCCCTATATATACAGTTAAGGTTCTCAGGTTTCGGTCTAATCTTATTCTTTTCAAGGACCAGTGATGGATGTAAGGGTTGCCATAGTTCATGATTACCTCAATCAGATGGGAGGGGCTGAAAGGGTCGTTGCAACACTCCATTCCATCTTCCCTGAGGCACCCATATTCACATCCATAGTCGATTACGATAAATTGTGGTTTGAGTTCAGGGATGCCGATATAAGGGTGTCATGGATGCAGGGATTGCCAGGTATCAAAAGACATTTCAAGAAGTACTTTTTCCTCTATCCCCTTGCCTTTGAATCCTTCAGGTTTGATGATTATGATATAGTAATAAGTTCGAGTAGCGCCTTTGCAAAGGGTGTTAAGAAGGGAAGTAAAGCACTCCATGTATGTTACTGTCATACGCCGATGAGATTTGTATGGGATTATAAAAGATATGTTGAAAAGGAAGATCTCGGTTTGTTTGCAAGGAATGTAGTACCCCTTTTTATAAAGGGACTCAAAGACTGGGACCTCAAAACAAAGGATAGGCCAGACTACTATGTAGCAAACTCGAACACGGTCAAGAAAAGGATAAGGGATTATTACGGTATAGATGCAGAGGTGATATTTCCTCCTGTCAATACATCGAGGTTCAAACCATCCAGAGGGGTGGACAATTTCTATCTGATAGTCTCAAGGCTCAATTCCTACAAGAGGATAGATATCGCTGTGGAGGCATTCAAGAGGCTTGGCATCCCACTCAAGATAGTGGGCGATGGTCCGTACAAGGAGACACTCATGGAGCTGGCAGGTCCACATACCGAGTTTACCGGATGGTTGAATGACAGGGATATGGCGTTCCTGTATTCCCGTTGCAGGGCGTTGATATTCCCAGGGGAGGAGGATTTTGGTATAGTTCCCCTTGAAGCCAATGCATCTGGAAGACCGGTTATAGCCTACAGGGCTGGTGGTGCCCTTGATACCGTGGTCGAGGGGCTCAATGGCATATTCTTCGATACACCCACACCAGAGGCTATCATAGAGGCAGTAAGAAAGGTCGAGGATGGAAGATACTCATTCGACCCGGTAGAAATAAGGAATCATGCTATTAAGTTTGATACCAAGGTATTTGTGGATAGATTCACATCCTTTGTATGGGAGAAATACAGTGAGTTTAACGGTACACCACTGAAGGCAGGATGCACAGATGGTTAAGAAAAAGGCACGCATTCTCGGCATATCCCTTTATATAACAGATATTGTCCTTACTGTACTATCCTTTTACCTTGCGTACCTGATAAGGGATGGGCTTTTCTTATCATACGAAAGACTGTTCCCACTGAGCACCTACCAGTGGCTGTTGATAATCATTATTCCCCTCTGGAGCCTTATCTTCTATTATATGGGTGCCTATACCTCATCCCATCTTTCATCACCCCTACGCGAGATTCTGAGGATCTGGGTAGCCATTCTGATAGGTACCGTTATCATTACAGCCATTGTCTTCGTCTCCAGGTCCTTGTATCTGAGCAGGCTGTTTCTCGCTATCTTTGCTATAGTGAATCTCTCCCTTGTGACCCTTGGAAGGATATTCTTCCATACGGTAGTGGGCAGAGACAGCAAGAATCCCATGAATGTAAAAAACATTGTCGTGGTTGGCACATGCGACGATGCGAAGAGGCTTGCAGATGTGATAAGAAGGTACAAACACTGGGGATTGAACTTTACAGGATTTATCAAGGAGGATGAGGGTAAAGAAGGATTCAAGGACGAGCCTGTTCTCGGTACGATACGTGATATACCAGAATTGATCCATACCCATTTCATAGATGAGGTAATCTTTGCGGTATCAAAGGAAAAGATAGATGAGCTTGAGGATATCTTCCTTTTACTTGAGGATGAAGGTATAAACGCAAGGCTTGTTGCCAATCTATTCCCTCACATGATAGCAAAGGTGCATCTTGAAGAACTGGATAATATTCCTCTTTTAACATTCACAACCCTGCCTACGAACGAATTTGCCCTCTTTGTAAAGAGGGTGTTTGATGTTGTTATTTCATCTATCCTTCTCATACTCTTCTCCCCAGCCATCCTGATTATATCGGTTCTTATAAAGGTTACATCACCAGGTCCCATAATATTCAAGCAGAAGAGATGCGGATTGAACGGGAGGCTTTTCGATTTCTACAAGTTCCGTTCCATGTATGTAGATTCAGAGGTGAAGAAGGAGGATCTCATAGAGATGAATGAGATGGATGGTCCAGTATTCAAGATAAAGGACGATCCCAGGATTACACCTGTTGGTAGATTCCTCCGCAGAACCAGCCTTGATGAACTACCACAGTTGTGGAATGTACTCAAGGGTGATATGAGCCTTGTGGGACCAAGGCCACCGTTACCTGAGGAGGTCAAGAGGTATGAGAGATGGCAGAGAAGGAGATTGAGCATGAAACCAGGCATTACATGCCTGTGGCAGGTAAGTGGCAGGAACAGGATACGCTTTCAGGACTGGATGAAGCTCGATCTACAGTATATTGATAACTGGAGCCTCTGGCTCGACATCAAGATACTCTTTAAAACCATTCCTGCTGTGATTACTGGAAAGGGAGCCTATTGAAGGAAATCCTAACATCAATGGATAGAGAAACAAAGGTTTCAGTGGTAATACCTGTCTACAACGAGAAGAAATATATAGAGGAAATCTTAAGACGTGTTGTTGAAACTGGCATACCACAGGAGATAATAGTGGTTGATGATTTTTCTGTTGATGGAACGCGGGAGATACTCAGGGATGTGGAGAAGAGATGGGATAAGGATGGATGTTCTTTTAAACTTATCCTCCATGAAAGGAACATGGGAAAGGGTGCTTCGCTAAGAACTGGATTCAGGCATGTAACAGGCGATGTGGTGATAGTCCAGGATGCCGATCTTGAGTACGACCCGGGTGACTATAAGAG
>WGFF01000173.1 GCA_015492355.1 Deltaproteobacteria bacterium | reverse complement strand
GGGGAAAACACTAACAACGATGAGAGACCATCCATCACCCTTTTTTACCTCTATGGTCTATGGATGCGTTTACCGTATCTATCAGGTTTTTTATCTTTATGGGCTTTGGTATATAGCCGTTGAACCCGCTTTTCAGTATCTTTTCCTCGTCTGACTTCATGGCAGATGCTGCGAGTGCAAGGATCGGTATATCCCTGTTTCTCTCATCTGCCCTTATGAGCCTTGTTGCGGTGTAACCATCCATTACCGGTAGCTGGAGGTCCATCAGAATAACGTCAGGCTTCTCTGTGGATACGAGCTTCAACGCCTCTGCACCTGTGTTTGCCTCGATAATCTCGTAGCCATTGATGGTAAGTATCTCCCTTACCAGCACCTTGTTCATGTGATTGTCCTCAACGACCAGCACCCTTTTTTTATGTGATTGCTTCATCTTTCAGGACCCTACCTCTGTGTCTTAACAAACCTGTCAGGCATTCTTTTCCCTGTAGTGATGTTTTATCCGCTCGAGCACCCTCAAAAGACTCTGTCTGTTTACAGGCTTTTTCATGTATGCAACAGCACCGTAGGACATGGCAAGGTCTCTGTTGTCGGATGATGTGATTATGACAACCGGTATATCCTTTGTCTCTGCATTCGATTTCAGGTCTCTCAGTACATCCCAGCCGTCCTTTTTGGGTATAGAGATACCCATTATGATGGTGAAGGGGAGTTCTGTCCTTGCCTTTCTCAGGAGTTCCACACCGTCCGATGCTGTTATGACCTCATAATTATCCCCTGCAAGGTATATTTCGAGGAGGTGGTTCAAATCCTGGCTTTCACTCCCTATGAGGACAACGGGTCTTGTGTTCTTGTCAGGTATGGATACATGGGGTATGAGCTCTGGCATTTCTACCTCCTCCGCATCCTGTGGGATGGGGAGTTTTACAGTAAAGACAGACCCCTTGCCCACCTCGCTCTCAGCCCATATACTACCGTTGTGGAGTTCCACAAGCCTTTTGGTAAGTGCAAGCCCCAGTCCTGTACCACCGTACTCCCTTGTGATGGATGGGTCTATCTGCTCAAACTCCTTAAAGAGCCTGCCCATGTCCTCCTTCCTTATGCCTATCCCTGTATCCTTTACCCTGAGAATGAGGAATCTTTCCATCCTGGACCCTCTTGGCTCTTCCACTATCTCCCAGTCCACGTACACCTTACCCCCATCCACATTGAACTTAACCGCATTGGAGAGGAGATTTATCATAATCTGCTTGAACTTCACCTTGTCTGCCTTTATGACAGGGGATGCAGGTACGGACTTTGTCTCTATGGTTATATTCTTTTCATGTGCCAGTGGTCGTATGGAGCCGAGGGTCTCTCCTATGGCTTCACTTATGGGGAACTCCTCCATGATGACCTCCATCTTGCCAGCGTCTATCCTGGAGAGATCGAGTATGTTGTTTATGAGCTGGAGAAGATGGTCTCCGCTCGAATGGATGTGGTTTACGTACTGGAGCTGTTTCTCATTGAGCTCACCGAATGCCTTTTCCTTGAGGAGTTCTGAAAAGCCTATTATCGAGTTGAGAGGTGTCCTCAGCTCATGGCTCACATTGGCAAGGAACTGGCTCTTCAGCTTATTTGCCTCTTTGAGCTCGAGGTTTGCAGACTCGAGTTCTTGTTTTTTCCTCGATAGTTCCTCATTGGCAAGCCTCAACTCCTCTGTCCTCTCTTCCACCTTCTTGTTGAGTGTTGCATAGTAGTTCTCAAGGCTTGTTACCATCTTGTTGAACTCTATCGCAAGGTCTCCTATCTCGTCATTGGTCATTATGGGTACCCTCTGCTTTAGATCCCCCTGCCCTATCCTCTTTGCGGACTCCTCTATAGCCACTATGGGTCTGACAATGGAGCGGGCAAGGGTAAGCCAGAGTCCCCCTGCTGTTATGATAGCCAGGATCGTGAATGCCAAGGTAACGAGGATTATAATCTTGGAAAGATAGTTGCTCTTCTGGTAGGCGAGGTATGAGGCAGAGGTCTCCTCTGAGATGAGTTTTTTAAGGGAATTGAGTGTCCTTGTAAATTCCTTCGATACCTCTGTCCTTATGAGAGCCATTGCCTTTTCCTTCTCGCCCTTTACAGAGAGCACCTCCACCCTGTCCTGTACAGCCCAGTACCTTTCAAGGTTCCTTACAAGGTCGTCGAAAGCCTCCTTGCTCTTTTCGTTAATGCCGAGGGATTTGTACTCGTCTATGAGTCGTTTTATCCTGTTTCTGTGCTTGCCTATGGAGCCTTCCAGGAAGGTCTTTGAACTGCCCTCTGTTATAATGGTATGGAGGAAGAGTTCCTGGCGCTGTGAGAGGAGTTCGTTTTCTATGGACCTGAGGGTTGCAGTTCTTTTGAAAAACTCCACATAGAGGAGCTCTGTAACATTGGCTATCTGTACAGCATTGTAAAGCCCCACCGAACCACCCACACCCATCATCACAAGGAGGGTGATGAATATAACCGCCAGTTTGTTCGATATCTTCAGATTACTGAAGACCCTCTTCATTTAATTCCCCCTCCGAGCCCTCGGAAGCCCTGAGTGTCTTTGGAGACAGGTCCTCGTAGATCAGTACGATGTTCGATATATCCCCACTTGCATCGAACAGGGGAAAACCCTTTATCCTGAGCTTCCTGGGCGAGCCCCTGAATTTGTAACGACTGTTGAAATTGGGAGCATAGTCCACCACAACCTCGGTTACATACCCGTCATAAGACCTTTTTATGAACGGCATGGCACCGAGGGATTCAAGGAGGTCGTCCTCAAGGACACTGTATCTCCCAATGAGTTCATTCTCATCCACATCAAAGAGTTTCTTGAAGGTACTGTTGAGCATGAGACACACACCGTTCCTGTCAAACACCCCCAGCCCAAAGGGTGACTGTTGGATTATCCTTGAGAAGAATTTTTTTGCATTGTGCTCCCTGTAGAACATATCGCCATAGCCAAACATGGTCCCCACAGTGGATGCAACCGCCTCAATGAAGGGCATATCACCCTCCTTGAGCGCCATACCATCCCTGAAAAGGGCATAGATAATACCCCTTATCCCCTCCCTGTCCATCACAGGGATATAAAAGAAAGAGGACATACCGACCTTTCTAAGAAATATCTTAAATTTTTCATCAGGATATTCTTCCATGTCTTTGAAAATCCTGCACTCTTTGTATCTGGAAATATTCTTGAGTATGGTATGCTCGCCACCAACGTCGATATCCTTCTGGGTTATAGCCCTAAAAATACCCTTCTCATCCTTTACATATCCCACAGTGGCATCTGCCCCTGTGCCTTTGTGTATCTCCTCAACAGCGATTGTGAGAATCTCGCCTCTGGAAAGGGAGCATTCTGTTTTTCTATTTAACCCTGTGATGGAGTCCAGTTGGGAGGAGAGCTCGCTGAGTCTGTTTTTGAGGTTTTTGATGTGTCCTTCCTTTTCTATAACAGCAGAGCCTACCTTGTCGAGTACACGGTTGAGCATCTCATTCAGTGCCCCCACCTCTCCATCCACATCCTCCCTGAATCTCACCCGCATATCTCCGCCGAGTATACCCTGGGCAGTACGGTAGGTTTCCTTCAGAGGCGTGACCGTCCTTCTTACAAGCATGACCATCACACCCATGGGTATAAGTATCAGGACGAGCAGTGTGGCTCCGACTATAGCCTTCACCTCTTCTATCACATGCCCTTCGTTATCACTTATAATCTTCAAAAGCCTCTCCATCTTCTCAGCAATGAGGAAGGCATTGAGATCGACCGCATTGTGGATGAGGATTATCTCCTCCTGGCTAAGTTTGCCATTGAGTCGGTCTATCTCGTTCTTTATGGTGAACCAGTCGTTTGACATGGACTCGAGCTCATGAAGCAGAGGGATATTCTGACTCGGAAACTCCATGTTCCGTGCATGGTTGAGGAGGTCTTTCATATCCCTGTCCATCCTGCGCACCTCTTCCTTTATATCGCTGTTCTCGCCATCGCTGGTAGAGCCCGATATGACGAACATATCCACTATGTATTCAAGCTTGACTATAGCCACCCTCATGGCATCAAGACGCTCTATGAGCTCGTGATAGAATATGAGCCTGTCTATGCGGGTGAGAAAGAACCAGTAAAGGAGGGCTGTTACCACGAGGATGAGTGGAAATGTAAGGGAAACCCTCTTTGTTGTTGAGGAGTGGTGTACGGGTAGTTTCATCAGAATAACTACCGGAATGTTTTAAAAGGTGGAACGGGCGAATTACACTGCATCGCTTATCTACTTTTTCAACAACGTCTCGACCCTTTTTTGAAGCTCCTTGAGATTAATCGGCTTACCGAGACAGTAGTTAGCACCACACTCCAGTATCTTCTGCATATCGTCCTTGCCATAGGCGGTTACAGCGAGTATCTTTATATCCCTGGTCCTTTCATCCCCTCTCAGACGCCTACAGACCTCAAAACCATCTATCTTGGGCATCCTTATATCGAGTATAAGGAGTTCCGGTTTGAAGTCCCCCACCTTTATAAGGGCTTCGTAACCATCACCAGCAGTCTCGATCTGGTATTTGTCCCCACCCATGGCTACAAGGGCATCCTTCAGGTACTCTACCACCTGGGGCTCGTCGTCTATTATCAGTATCTTTCGCCTCTCAGGGAATATCTTGTCCTTTATCTCAAGCTTATACTTGGCAACGAACGCCTTAAAATCCTCTCTCTTGACCCTGTAGTGCCCCCCTGGAGTCCTGAAGGCATCGAGTTTACCTGCGGCAATCCACTTCTTTACCGCGTTTATGG
>WGFF01000172.1 GCA_015492355.1 Deltaproteobacteria bacterium | reverse complement strand
TTCCCCTCAGGATTTAGTCCGAAAAAGATACCCATGAAAAAATTAAGGTTTCTCTTCCATTTTCCGATTTATTTTAATATACTCTTGTCCAGTTTTGTCTTTTGAACCCTTAGGTAAAAAAGTGAATAAAAAGATGGAGGTTTGAGATGGAGAGGAGAAGGATTTTATGGGTTATTGTATCCCTCTTGGTTATTCTCACACCTGCGTACGGACTCACCCAGGTATCAGACTTCATGAAGGCATTTGGTGATGCCCTTGTTTCGAACAATAAGGAGGAGATGAACTCCATCGTTGAGACCAACAAGGATGCGATACCGACCGAACTTGCTACCTTTATCGACGAGGCAGTGAAGGAGGACACGGGCGAAGAGGACAGGGAGGCTATGTTCTATGTTGCAGAGGTCATGGCAACGATGTACAAGGACAAGTTCGGAGACCCCGAGCCACTCAAGATGGTAAAGAAGAGATATTTTGAAGCCAGGTTGTCAGAGCCTGTACGTTCAACACCAGTTGATGGGGTTCATATTGTAGAATGCCCTCCTGCAAAAGAAGGACTGAAGGATGTTTTTAGACCTGACAACATCATCATAAAAAAGGGTGAAACAGTGAGATGGGTGAACAACGACAACATAGCCCATATCTTTGCGTCCATGCCCTTCATAGGAGAGGGGGGTATATTCTCGCCTAACATAGAGCCCGGTGGAAGCTGGGAGTATACGTTTGAAAAACCAGGTGAGTATTATTATATCTGTTTCATCCACAAGGGTATGATAGGAAAGGTTACAGTGGAAGAGTAAAAAACCTTTCCAAGGGCACGGGATCTTTTCTCTCTCAAATGTATTCTCAAAAAGAAGGATAAAGGAAAGGTCTAAACCCCTCCCATCCTGGCTCAGTATGGGGTCATCCCTTTACCTTGCAGGACCTGCCGAGTATACCTGCCCATAGGATGGGTAAGGCAGGTCCTGCAGGGTGGATTCTCATCGAATACACCCCAATAGCCTTACCCCTTATTACCTGCCCTGTATTCCCCTACAGTAAGTCTTCTAATGGATTTAAGAATCTTGATAAGGAGTTGGAAAATTCGATATACTATTAAGGATTTATTGATTATGGAAAGGGGCTGGTCTTTAAATGGGGGACAGGACCAAGGCGAAGCTTATAGATGAACTCGGTCGTCTGCAACAGCGTATTGATGAGCTCGAGGCACTGGGGCTTGAGCACAAACATGGCGAGGAGGAACTCCTCGCCATGCTCGAGGGGATATCCTCTGTTATAGGGGAGGATTTCTTCCGTGCACTGGTGCGCTATCTTTCCAGGGTGCTCCGTGCCCGTTATGCCCTTGTTGGTGAACTCACTGATGATGGTAGATCGGTTCAGACCATAGCGGTATGGGCTGGTGATGACTTTGCAGAGAACTTTGTATACGAACTCAAGGATACACCGTGCGAGAACGTGATATACAAGGAGCCGTGCTACTACGCTGGGGATGTACAAAAACTCTTTCCACGTGACAAACTCCTTGTGGAGATGGGTGTGGAGAGTTACAGGGGCATACCGCTCAGGAACTCCTCTGGTGATACCCTCGGTATACTGGTGGTGATGAACGATGGTCCCATGGGAGGGTGTGAGAGGGCGTGGAGTATTTTAAAATTCTCTGCAGCCCGTGCCAGTGCAGAACTTGAGCGCAGGAAGGCAGAGGAGACACTCAGGAGGAGCGAGGAGAGCCTGGTAGAGGCTCAACGCATAGCAAGGATAGGAAACTGGGACTGGAACATAAAGACCAACGAACTCCGCTGGTCTGATGAGATCTACCGTATATTCGGGCTCGTACCTCAGGAGTTCGGCGCAACATACGAGGCGTTCCTGAACTCGGTACATCCTGAGGACAGGGAGTTTGTCAAAAGGTCGGTTGACGATGCACTATACAAAAAGAAGCCCTACAGTATAGACCACCGTATAGTAAGACCCGATGGAACGGAAAGGATAGTCCACGAGCAGGGCAATGTTGTCTTCGACAGCTCTGGCAAGCCCGTAAGGATGATAGGTACTGTACAGGACATAACAGAGCAGAAGCAGGCAGAGCAGGTAATAAAGGCAAGGGTCGAACAACAGAGGGCTGTGGCAGAACTCGGTCAGAGTGCACTGGCAGGTGTGGATATAATGGAACTCTTCAATGAGGCGGTAAGTATACTTACCAGAACCCTTGAGGTGGAGTTCGGTAAGGTTATGGAACTCATGGAGGATGACAGGGAACTGCTCCTTGTGGCAGGCGTGGGCTGGAAGAAGGGTCTGGTAGGGTCTATGAGGGTAAGTGCAGGGTATGACTCACAGGCAGGTTATACCCTGCTTTCGAGCGATCCTGTGATAGTGGAGGACCTTGATAGGGAGGAGAGATTTTCAGGACCATCCTTTCTCAAAGAGCATGGTATAAAGAGCGGGATAAGTGTTATTATCCACACGAGAAAGAGACCCTTCGGGGTGCTTAGTGTACATACCAGAGAGCAGAGAAGGTTCACAAAGGACGATGTGAACTTCCTCCAGTCCATAGCCAATGTGCTTGCACAGGCTATAGAGCGTAAAAAGGCAGAAGAAGCCCTCTCCCAAGAAAGGGAGCGTCTGGCAGTGACTTTGAGAAGTATAGGTGATGGAGTGATAACCACGGATACACACGGAAGGATAGTGATGCTCAATACAGTGGCTGAAAGGCTTACCGGCTGGACACAGAAGGAGGCAGAGGGCAGACCCCTTGCAGAGGTCTTCCATCTTGTGGATGAAAAGACAGGTAAAAGGTACCATAACCCTGTTGCAGGGGGGATCGACCTTGCTGGTACATCCGACCTTACCAATTCGATTGTACTCGTCTCGAAGGACTCTTCAGAACGCATCATAGCAAAGAGCTCCGCACCGATCCATGACATGGATGGAAACGTGATGGGTGCGGTGGTGGTATTCAGGGATATTACGGACAAAAAGAAACTCGAAACCGAGATACTCAGGGCATCGAAGCTCGAATCCCTGGGCGTACTCGCAGGTGGTATCGCCCATGACTTCAACAACATACTCACAGCAATAATAGGCAATATCACCCTGGCAAAGATGTCCGGGGATATAGATGAGATATACAGGAGACTTTCTGAGGTGGAGAAGGCAACCCTCAGGGCAAGGGCACTCACACAGCAGTTGCTTACCTTTTCCAAGGGTGGTGCACCCATAAAGAAGACCTCTTCCATAGCAGAACTCCTCAGGGATTCGACCAACTTCATACTCAGGGGCACGAATGTGAGGTGTGAGTTCTCCATTCCAGACGATCTACTGCCAGTGGAGATAGACGAGGGACAGATGAACCAGGTGATAAATAACCTTATAATAAATGCCTGTCAGGCAATGCCAGAGGGAGGTACCATAAGGGTGACCGCAGAAAACATGGATGTGAAGGAGGGGAGTTCACTGCCCTTGAAAGAGGGTAAATACGTAAAGATATCCATAGAAGACCAAGGCATTGGCATACCAGAGAAGCATATATCAAAGATATTCGATCCCTATTTCACCACCAAGGAAGGTGGCAGTGGACTGGGGCTTGCAGCATCCTACTCCATAATAAAGAACCACAGCGGACATATAAGTGTGGAGTCCAAACCAGGCAAGGGGACGACTTTTTATATCTTCCTGCCCGCCTCTGGTAAAAGGATAGCCAGGGGCAGAACCGAGGAGAGAGACTTTGTATGCAGGGGGAGGATATTGATAATGGAGGATGATAATCTCATAAGGAATGTTATAGGGGAGATGCTTAAGCGGAGTGGATACGAGGTGGATTACGCTGTTGACGGCAGGGAGGCTTGTGATCTCTACAGGAAGGCGATGAAGACCACAAAACCCTTTGATGCGGTCATAATGGACCTTACCATCCCTGGTGGTATGGGTGGAAAGGATGCCATAAAGACACTCCTTGAGATAGACCCTGGTGTAAAAGCCATCGTCTCAAGCGGATACTTTAACGACCCCATAATGGCAGATTATAAGAAGTACGGTTTCAAGGGTGTGATAGCAAAGCCCTATGAGGCAAAGGAGCTACTTTCTGTTCTTCAAAGGGTTATTGTGGATGGGGACTGATACCTTGAGGAATGAATATTAT
>WGFF01000171.1 GCA_015492355.1 Deltaproteobacteria bacterium | reverse complement strand
GGCGTAATAAGGGTATTCGAGGTGGTCGAGGAGGGTACACCATAGGTTTATGAAGAAGGAATGTTACAGAAGGACCCAGGTCGGCAGAACCATGGCTATCAGGAGGGCTGTGGTGGTGGGTGTTTGTGGTATGCTTGTGGGTGTTGCGCTCTGTGGCGATGTATCGGGTTCAGATGGAAAGCCACTGGTACGCTATCTCTTTACCATAGAGAGTTTCTATGAGGATACGTTCAATACCCCGACCGGTATATTCGTTGACAGAGAGAGCGGGGAGGTATATGTGGCTGATAATGGCAGAAGCGAGGTTATGATATTTGCCACAGATGGTGCGCCGGTCTTCAGGTTCGGCAGGCTCCAGGGTGTCATGAATCCCTTTGATCTGGTGGTAAAGGATGGGCTTATATACCTGAGCCAGGAGGGCAAGGACTACATAGAGATATTCAACTACCGTGGTATATCGGAAGGACGGCTCAGTGCCCCTGAAGGGATGGATTTCTCTCCTGGAAAGTTATACCTGTCGGATGACGATAGGTTATACGTTGTAAACAAGGCACGGTCTGTGTGCATGGTATTCCATATAAGGGAAGGGTTCATGGGTACGATCGGCAGGAGGTTTTCGTCCATGACAGCGGTTGCGGTGGGAGATGACAGGGTCTACATCCTCACACCCTTTGATGAAAGGGTAATCCACGTGTACACGAGGGATGGGAAACATATAATGAGTTTTGAGGGACTCGACGGCAAGGGGGGTACCCTGGGACTTCCCATATCTGCAGAGGTGGATGGAGAGGGCAACCTGTGGCTCCTCGATGCCCTCAAGGGTATAGTTATATATGACAAAAAAGGTAAAGAAATAACGAGATTCGGCGATTATGGTACAAAGAAGGGACAGGTCTTTTTCCCTGTGGATATTGATTTTGGCGAAGAAAACATGCTATATTTGGTGGAGAAGGGGGCAAAGAGGATAAGTGTGTTTAAGGTAGACAGATAAAAAATAGGGTTCATTGTAAACACAACAGGGAGTGGGAGAATCTGCATGTACCGTCCAGAGAGATATACCCTTCTGTGGGATCCTGAAGGTTCCATCCTGTTAATACTCCTCATATTCTTTTTCTGCACCACCGTTCATGCCGGTGAGTATCATGCAACCAAAGAAGAGACCTTCTCCAAGACAACCGAAACACTTGTATGCTCCCAGTGTCACACCATGCATGGCACACAGGGTGGACAGTCGATGATATATACTGGTGGAGCCCTTCCTGGGCGTGCCCTTATAAGGGCTGCTACCATAGTTCAGCTCTGTCTGACCTGTCATGAGAACAACTCCCTTGGTATGAGCAATCCCACCCCACCTGATATATGGAACAACACCCTCGGATATATCCCATCCGCTGGTGATTTCAACGACAGGAACCCATCCACACAGAACGAACAGAACAGGCACTCGGTGGGTCAGTCCAATGTGACACCACCTGGAAGCAATCCCACCTTCAGTATAGATTACTTCAGCTGTATAAGCTGTCACGACCAGCACGGCAATACCAATTTCAGGAATCTCAAGAAAAGACCTGGCAATGCCTCTGCGGATATAACAGTAAACTACAGCCTTAACGGTAGCGGGACATGTTCTGATGGTACGAGCAGTCCATGCGATGTGGACAATACAACCGGGGGGTCGAATCTCGTCAAGTATTACAGAGCAAATGTGACATTCATAAAGACACCATCGGATACGAACGGTATACCTGCGTGGTGCGGTGGATGCCATACCGATTTCCACGGGGCAGGTGGTGCATCGAATATGGGAGGCTCTCTTTCCGGTGATACAGGCAGTAGCCCATGGCTGAGACATCCTGTAAGGGATGTGGACATAAACGAGGCTAATGCGAATCTCCATGCAGACAGGACTTTTTGGGCAGGTATAACAACAGAAAGGGTAAGGGTGGTAAACCCTGACAATACTGCTCCCTCCTCCACCAATGCGGATGAACAACCCTTCTGCCTTTCCTGCCATTATGCCCACGGAGGAGGTAACCCGAACAACGCAACCGATCCAACCCTTGACCACAGTAACCTTGTAATGATAGATTCGCAGGGTAAGATAAACCTCGATTCCACATACAGTGCATCATCAGGACGTCTCAGGAATGTGTGTCAACAGTGTCATAACCAGTGAAGCCCCGTGCCCCCAGGGCAAGGCATTCTGGTGGACCTTGTAAAGGAAGATACTATCTGGATGAGTCGGATAGGCTGGATAATAATTCTCGTTGTTGTAGCAGTGGGTGCTGGTGGAGCTGGCTGGTATTACTGGTCTGTGGTCAATGCCCCTCCACAGCCTGTGGAGTACACCGACCCCCTTGCACTCAGGGAGGAGATACAGAGGCTTGAGAGACTTAAAGATAAGGGTCGCCTTTCATGGCAGGATACATATAGGCTCGGTGTAGCATACATACAGACAGGAAGGATAGAGGATGCTGTGGATGCACTCGAAGAGGCTAAGAGGAAGAAGCCCGATTTTTCCAAGACCTATGAATCCCTCGGAATGGCTTACTACAGGCTTGGAAGGTGGAATGAGGCTATAGCCACATGGCAGAAGGCGATGAGTATAAATCCAGAGGCAAGATTCCTGGAGGAGATGATAGGGCTTGCAAGAAGGAAGATAGATATAAATAAAAGGATTTTGAGCCTTGAGGAGGAGATTAAGGGTACAGACAGACCTGAGTGGCAGAAACGGTTTGAACTGGCTATACTCTATCTCTCAGAGAAGAGAATAGACGAGGCAGAAAGACATCTTGAAGAGGTGGTGAAGATAAAGAAGGACGATGCCACCGTATACGACGCACTGGCACAGGTCTATGCACTCAAGGGTGAATACGAAAAGGCTGTAGAGGCTGAGAAAAAGGCAGTGGAGTTGAAACCGGATGACGAGACGTTGAAAAGAAGGCTCAAAGAGATGGAAAGGATAACCGAGGCGCTAAAAAAGGGGGATTACCATAAGGGTGTGGAGATGAATAGATAGGGATGTGGGGAAAGACCCTTGCTGTAAGGGGTCTTCTTCAGTCTCCTGGCTTGCAGGGGTAAAGGTAGGGAGGTTTGATTTAATCCCTGGTGCAGGTACCTTTTCCCCTTCTATGGGTTTAACCATTGGTGAGTGGGTTTTAAAAATTCTTCTACATAAGACCACTCAGGTTAAGATGGCGGCTCAGAAAAAATTTGAGATGAGACTTTTCAGACCAAAACTCGGCGTTGGTACAAAGACACTGATTGCACTCAGCATTGTCTTCTGGGTGCCTGTGTCTGTTCTTGCTGTCATACTGCTCTATCTCTTTCAGGGACTACTGTATGAGGAGGTGCTCGATTCCATAAAGATAAACCTGAAGGGTGCAAGGGAGGTCTACGAGGAGCGCGTAAGACTGGTAAAGGCACTTACCCTACAGTTTGCAAGCAGACCGGATGTTAAAGAGGCATTTGTTAAGAAGGACCACCTGAGGCTCCAGACCCTCCTTCTCGATTTTGGTAAGGAGAATCCTTATTTGGACATCCTTGT
>WGFF01000170.1 GCA_015492355.1 Deltaproteobacteria bacterium | reverse complement strand
GTTCGTAATGTGTTGTGGCAGGTGTGGCAACAATAACTGCATCAATAGTCCTATCATCCAGTATCATCTCCACAGAATCTACCGTGTTTATAGACGGGAATCTCTCCCTAACCCTTCGCAGACTAATCTCGCTTGGATCATAGACACCTTTAACATCTGTTGATACGAGTTCTTCAAAGACACGTATATAGTTAACGCCCCACCTGCCACAACCGAGAATACCGATTCCTATCATATCTTGTCTCCTTGAATTGATATCTTTCAAGATAGGTATTTGTTATCTAAAATCCATAAGATGACCTACAACCTTTTTAACCCCCCTGAAGGCATATCTTAAGTCATCCATGTCCCTCATGGTGACTATCCTTCTTAAAATAAACTCTGCACTGAATGCAGTGGAATAGATGGCATGTACAAGTCCCACCACCATATCCTCTGGAAAGGGTGTCTTAATTACAGGACGCTTCATATCGAAATCATCCCAGTCATCTGTCAAGAGGAGACCCTTCTCCTTGCAATACTCGTACAGTGGTGTGCCTGGATATGGTATCACCATGGTTGCCTGCACCGTCCATGCAAGCCCCTTTTTAAGGAGCCATCTTCCAAGCCGTAAGGTATTAAGGGCATCATTGTAGTCCTCCCACGGATAGCCGAACATTATAGTTATATGTGGATAGAGCCCTTCACATCGTGCGTCCCTGAGCGAATCTATCATCCTTTCGATAGTAAGTCCCTTGTTTAATCTTTTGAGTGTGGAATTATTTGCAGATTCGATGCCAAAGAGAAGGAGTCTGAATCCAGCCCTTTTCATAACCCTGTAATCCTCCCGTGTGAGGATACCGAATCTCATATTACAGTCCAGTGTGACCTTCCTGTTGAGCCCTGTCTCTATCATTCCCTTTGAAAACTCCCTCAGCCACGTACCCCCGGGGAATGTCCCTGTATCATCCATTATCTCCCTTACATGGTACTCCTCGCATAGTGCCTTTATCTCTTCGATAAGGGAGGCAGGCTTTCTTACCCTGAACACTGGATACATGGTCGTCCATGAGCAGAATGTACATCTTCCCCACCAGCAATCCCTCCCAGCCATAATATACGTACCCGGAAGCCTTTTAAAATTACCATTCTGTGTACTGTAGAGATGCCATTTTGTAAGATCCCTGTCGATATGGGGAAGGGTGTTAATATCGTGGTCGAGCCTGAAATGCCCGGTATACTTTATCCTCTCACCATCACGATACCAGATACCTGGTTCAAGTTGATCGTCCCTGCGTGCAAGGTATCTTGCAAGGCTGAGGAGGAGAAAATCATAATCCCCTCCTGTCAGGACAAAATCCACCTTGCTTTTAACCATAGATTCTCTTGGAAGGGCTGTTACATGGTCACCCATGAGCACAAAGAGGGGCTTCCAGCCATTGTTCTGGAGTGATTTTATCCTATCTATTATCTTCCAGTGTCTTTTCACAACAGGTGTCTTGGTCTCCATTGCAATTATATCTGGTCTCTCTTTTTCGAGGTCTTTCAACCACTGTTCAAAATCCTTCCCTTCACTTATCGCATCGTCCCAGATTACATCGAAGCCATCATTTTTGAGCAATGTTGCAGCACAGGCTGGAACAACAGGGTATATGTATGTTGGATTTTTGAACCACTGGAACTGCCTGTTCTGGCTCAGAAGCGGAACACCGAACGGGCTTTCAAGCGGTGGATAGGATATGGATATCTTGAGTCTATCTTTGTTCAGTCTCTCGAGCATCTCAGACCATCCTGTGGTAGTCTTTACTCTTTGTTGAAAGAAGTCCCCTGAGAAAGTTGTATCCATAGATTATATGTGTAAGGAATATACCCGGTATTACAGTGATACCGAGCCTGACATCACCTGTTGAAAGGACGGTTGTAACCGATGCAGTGACGAGGGCTATGGTATATATGGTTATAACCCCACTGTAGGCTAAAAAGAAGGTCGTTGACATGGTAGAAAGGGCAGTCCCTACAACAAGGAGTACCAAAAAGGCACTTGGAACGAAATATGCCGGTCTTCTCGACGTATCTGGAAAGACCTTTACAAAGTAGCCCCTCTGGAAGGCATATCTGGCTATCTGTTTTAGATGGGGCAAAAATAGGGGCCTTCTGTGGTGGTATACCAGCACCTCTGGATCGTATATAATCTTAAGACCCATCTTTTTTATATCGAGGCAGAGTTTTGTATCCTCCCCGGGCCAGTACCCTGTATCGAATCCCCCCACCCTTTCAAAAAGTTCCTTTCTTACAAAGAGGTTGACCGATGGAAAGTCATCCACCTCTCTATAGGTGGTTGGTATGTACCTGTAGATGTAACCAGCACTCGTAAGCCATGAGGATAGCACTGCACCAGATGCCTTCTGCATGAAACTGTTATCAGACGGTGTTATACCTGGTCCACCAACCGCTCCAACACCGCTGTCTTTAAAATGTCTTACAGCCTTTTTAAGCCACTCCCTTGAGGGGTATGCATCATCGTCAAGAAAGGCGAGAACCTCACCCTTTGCATATCTGGCTCCAAGGTCTCTTTTCTCTGCGGGACCGAGTGGTCCTGTTGCGATAATCCTTGTACAGGGCAGTCTAACCCCTGTATCCCTATCAGGGAGAACGATTATCTCGAAATCATCGTAATCGAGTCCCAACAGGTGACGGTTGCCCTCGACTATATAGTGGTTTATCTCCTTTACAGGTATTATGATAGATACCTTCATAGAACCTCTTGCAATCGGTCTCTCGTCCTAACCGGTAAAATAGACAACTTCCCTTTGAACCTCGTATATCTCCCTTACTATCCTTTCGTTGTTGTATTCACATCTCCATTCAGGATAGTCCCTCCTGAATTTGACAGTACTGCTTATCCACCATATATGATCACCGATACGGTTCCTCTCCACATATTCATGGGTGAGTTTCCTCCTGGTAACCTTCTGTGTCAGTTCTATCGCCTCAAGGACAGATATGCTGTTATCTCTTCCTCCACCTATGTTGTATACCTCTCCCTTTTTCGGGTTTTTGTAGAAGAAGTAAAAAGCCCTGACAAGATCGCTTGAGTGGATATTGTCCCGTACCTGTTTACCTTTGTACCCGTATATTTCGTATTTCTTGCCTGTTATACAGCATCTTACAAGGTAGGATAGAAAGCCATGGAGTCTTGTACCCGAATGTGCAGGTCCTGTAAGACAGCCACCTCTGAATGAAACCGTCTTCAGTCCAAAGTATCTTCCATACTCCTGTACAAGAAGGTCTGCGGATGCCTTGGATGCCCCAAAAAGGCTGTGCAGTGATTGATCCACTGTCATGGTCTCATCTATACCATCAAACCAGATGTGTTCCCTGTGGAGTTCGTACCTTGTTCTGAGTTCAACAAACGGCAGTCTATTGGGGGTATCTCCGTAGACCTTGTTGGTGGAGGTGAATATAAACACACCATCTGGTGAGTATCTTCTAAAACCTTCAAGGAGGTTGAGCGTACCTGTTGCATTGATAGAGAAGTCCTCTTCAGGATTACTTGCAGCCCAATCATGGGATGGCTGTGCTGCGGTATGGACAACAAGGGATATATTCCTGCCAAAGCCCATAAAGAGCCTCCTTATCCCATCTCTATCCCTTATATCTATGGAATAGTGCCTGTAGTTTTTGTAAGTCCTTTCAAGGAGGAGCCTGTTCCATTCGGTGCATGAATCATCACCGAAGAACTTCTTTCGCATATTGTTATCTATGCCCACCACATCGTATCCCTTCTCGCAGAAGAATCTCACAGTCTCTGAACCAACGAGTCCTGCTGAGCCTGTAACGATCACAACCGACATAACTCCACAATCCCTCCATCCTTTTTAAAAGTCTTTCCGTTCCCCTCCATGCAATCAAACCCAACCAGTGCCTGTGTAAATGGTGGTGATGTTTTTTGAAATCTCAGTTTTTAATCGGTCCTGGATGTGCTCAGTTCATACTGCCTTAGCCTGTAGAAGGATTGCCTCTGTCTGTATATCTGAAAAAGATTCACTGCTGTAAGTCCTGTAAAGACCCCTACAACGGTCATAAGCACTTCCTTGATAGATGAATGGAAGAGGTTTACAAGAACCACCAGTATTATTCCCCCCATTGCAAGGGGATATATGAATGATGTCTTATGTCTTGCGAGATTGAAACTTATAAGGACACTTATTATTGCCATACAGGTCATGGCAAGACCGTAGTACTTGAGAAATGATGCTGCCTCAACGAACCTCTCACCGAATAGAATGGTTATGAGTATCTCTGGGAAGAATGTGAAGGCAACGAGTCCTCCTGCACACAGTGCACCTGTACAGAGGAGAGCCCTGTCCAGTATCTTGAACGAATCACTGTTGAGGATATCTGATTCTGAGACCATGGGAAACATGGCTATGGCAAAGGCACTGGGCAGGTAAAGTAAGGTCTTGCCGAGTACTGCCACAGAGGCGTACAGACCAGCATCCCTGGGTTCAAAGAAGTGTTTTACCATTATGAGATCTACGTTCGACAGAAAGGCAAACACCGCAGTGGCAACAAAAACAGGTATACTGTAACGCAATATCCTTTCGTGTTTGACCTCGATACTCTTTATCCTGAGATAGGACATAAGCGGTATGGTGGTGATAACAAACACGACGATGGTCGGAAGTACAGAGGCGCTTATTGCACCGTTGAGCCCAAACCCGAGCAATATCACCAGTCCACCAAAAAGTAACCTCAGGAATCCTCCGAGTCCTATACCACTTCCGAGATAATAGAAGCGCTGTGTTCCCTGGAGGATACCCAGGTTTACTGTGAGTATAAATGCCCAGAATATACCGAATGTAAGTATTATAATCGGTGTCATATCGTCGATCCGTAGATACTCCCTTACATAATCACTGGATACAACCAGTGGTATAGCGACCAGAGCACCTATTATCCCTATGCGCTTGAGCGAGTAGGTATAGAGTGAGGCTATGTTCCCTGTCTCACCCGTTGCCCTGTACATGGATGCGTACTTTGCCACAACGAGCATAATGGCGCTCGTAGGGAGTGTTATTGTCATGGACAGGGACAACAGGGCATTCATTGTGCCATAATCCTCGAGTGTAAGATATCTTCCCATTATGAACTGGAAACAGTAGTTCGATACATTTCCAACCATAGCCCACACAAACAGGATAGTACCGTTTTTGATTATCTCCATCTGATCCTCTACATGATGTCAGGTCTCTATACCGTCATAGTACTTCAGGATGTACATACGATAGAAGATAGCAAGGGTATCAAGTCCTGTAAGATATATATCGTTGAGCCCTATCCTTCCCCATTTTACCGGTCTGCGAAAATTCAACACCACAGGAGCCTCAGCAACCCTGTAGCCGAGCCTGTTTGCGTTGACGAGTAATTCAAGATCAAAGGCGTATCTCTTGCACAGTACCTTTGGGAAGACCCTTTTCAAGACATCGTGTTTGAATATCTTAAGCCCTGTCTGTGTATCCCTCAATGGTAGATTGAATAGAATCTTGAGCACAAGGGCATAGATTCTGCTTATAACCTTTCTGGCAAAGGGATAATGGAGTTTGGAGGCTGGATGATGTTTTGAACCAATGACCACATCAGCCCTTCTGTTACGCATGACACGAAAGAGTCGATGGAGTTGACTCGGATGCAGGTCAAGGTCAGAATCGAGGAATACTATATAGTCACCGGTTGCGAACTTAAAACCCTCCTTAATGGCATTACCCTTTCCATTATTTGAGCTATAGTGAACGACCTTTATGGAATCGAATTCAGATGCAGCCTTCATAGCCTCGTTGTAGGTGTTGTCAAGACTACCATCATCAACAACTATGATCTCGAACCTGCATTTTGTCTTCTTGAACACATTGACTGTTTCGATGATATTTCTGTAAATATGTCCGCTCTCGTTGTAAGCAGGCATTATGACCGATATTTTCC
>WGFF01000169.1 GCA_015492355.1 Deltaproteobacteria bacterium | reverse complement strand
GTTCTCTAACAAGCCTGATGACTTCTTCACCCTTTCGTCCCTGAACAGGAAAGACTTTTACCATGCCGTTACGCTGAAGAATACCAAAAACTATAATCTTACCAGCAGCACCCCAGCCACGCTTGCCCTTTCTACGCCCGCCAAATGTGGTCTCGTCACACTCTATAGCGCCATCAAAGGGCTCTCTGCACTCTTCTTCTATGGCAAGCACAGCCCTTATCGAACGAAAGAACTTTTGTATCGTTCTCTTAGATACTGGCACTCTAAATCTCAGCCTGTAGATTGGAACACCGAGAACGAAAAATTCAAGAAGTCGTCTCTTGATACTGTCAGAGATCCTACAGGCATTCCATACAGAGGTCCAGGTGTATCGCTTGTTGCACCTCTTGCATTTGAAACGACCATCTGTAAGATGCCATGCACGGGTATAATTACATTTAGGGCACCGTCTCATGACCAGAATATTTTACATCATTCTGGTCCGATTTGGTGAACCATTACATTATTTTTTCATACTCTGGATGAGTTCCAATCCAGAACCACAATATTCCTTCTTCTACCTCGATTCCAGGAGTACGATGTTTCATACCGATCCTTACAGAATGATATCCCCTGGGGTAATCTTTCATAACATTCCCTTCTTTTCCCTCAGATGGACAGGAAGCCATAAGCCCTACCACTCACCTGTTGTAAGGTATGTGTGTATAGCCTCTGAAGCCCTCCTGCCATCACCCATGGCGAGTATAACCGTTGCACCACCTCTTACTATATCACCACCTGCAAAGACCCCTTTTTTGCTCGTCTTTCCCGTATCCTGATCCACGATGATGTTTCCCCACCTGTTCAGTTTGAGCTCGGGTGTGGTCCGGGGGATGAGGGGATTTGCCCCATTACCTATGGCTATTATGGCAACATCCACCTCTATGCAGAATTCACTCCCCTTTACCGGCACAGGTCTTCTCCTTCCAGACTCATCAGGCTCACCGAGCTCCATCCTTATACACTCAACCGCCTTGAGCCTGCCCTCGCTGTCCCCTATAAAGCGTACAGGATTGGTAAGGAATTTGAACTCGAGCCCTTCCTCCTCTCCGTGGTGTATCTCCTCGATCCTCGCAGGCATCTCCTCTCTCGACCTGCGGTAAATTATTGTAACATTCTCTGGACATAATCTCAAGGCTGTTCTTGCTGCATCCATTGCGGTATTGCCACCACCCACAACAACAACACGCCTTCCCCTCAAAACAGGTGTGTCGTACTCAGGGAACTCGTAAGCCCTCATGAGATTTATCCTTGTAAGATACTCATTTGCAGAGTACACACCCACCAGGTTCTCACCCGGTATGTTCATGAAATAGGGGAGCCCTGCACCCGTGCCTATGAACACCGCATCGTAGCCGTTGGAAAGGAGCTCGTCTATGGTCTCGAGTTTCCCTATGACCGCATTGCATACTATCTCAACACCCATGCGTCTTAGGTAGTCTACCTCTGCCTCCACTATCTTCTTGGGTAGTCTGAACTCAGGTATGCCGTATACAAGCACCCCACCAGGTGTATGGAGTGCCTCGAACACTGTAACCTTGTGTCCTTTCTTTACCAGGTCCCCTGCAACCGTAAGACCCGCTGGACCACTACCTACAACAGCAACCTTCTTTCCTGTCCATTTCGGTATATGTGGTATGCTCACCTCCCCGCGCTCACGCTCATAATCAGCAACGAATCGCTCAAGCCTTCCAATGGCAACAGGCTCGTGTTTCTTGCCCACCACGCATACCTTCTCGCACTGGTCCTCCTGGGGACATACCCTGCCACATATGGCTGGCAGTGCGTTCGTCTCCTTTATCTTGCGTGCCGCCTCTATGAACTTACCCTCTGCAACGAGCCTTATGAACCATGGGATATCTATATTCACAGGACAGCCACCCACACAGAGGGGTTTTTTACACTGTATGCATCGTTTTGCCTCCTCCATGGCAAGTTCAGGGGTATATCCATGTGGAACCTCATAAAAGTTCCTGACCCTCTCCTTTGGATTCTGCTCCGGCATCTTCTGCCGGGGTATCTTCATCCTCTCTTTTATCTCCTTTGGGTCCATACAGAAAAACTACCTCCTTTTCTCTCGATCTCTACTATAACTACGCACCCCTCTCATAACACCTCTTGCCCTCATGATAGGTGAACTCCTCCATGGCTATCTTCTCCTCCTTGAGATAACTCCTGTTTCTGCGTATGAGTTCATCGAAGTCCACCTCGTGACCATTGAACTCAGGTCCATCCACGCATACAAACTTCATCTCCCCGCCTACAGTGACCCTGCAGGCACCACACATGCCCGTTCCATCTACCATTATGGGGTTGAGACTTACCATTGTGTGTATGTTGTGGGGTCTTGTAACATTGCTTACCGCCTTCATCATGGGTATGGGACCTATACCTATAACAAAGTCTATCTTTCTTCTCTCATTTATGAGATTCTGGAGCACCTGTGTTACAAAACCATGATGACCGTAACTGCCATCATCCGTTGTGATAAAGAGCTCTTCACTTACAGACCTCATCTCTTCTTCCAGGATGAGAAGGTTCTTTGTCCTCGCACCTATTATGGATATTATCCTGTTTCCTGCCTCCCTGAGTGCCCTTGCAATGGGATAGACAGGGGCAGTACCTATGCCACCACCCACACATACTGCTGTACCGTAGTTTTCTATATGTGTGGGACTTCCCAGTGGACCGACCACATCGAGTATCCTGTCACCCTTGCCCATCTCACACAGAAGGGCAGTGGTCTTGCCCACCTCCTGAACTATAATGGTTATGGTGCCTTCTCCTGTATCAGAATCTACTATGGTAAGGGGTATCCTCTCTCCATGTTCGTTGAGCCTCAGAACCACAAACTGACCTGCCTTGCGCTTCATGGCTATCCTGGGCGCCCTGATCCTGAAAAGATATACTGTGTGAGAAAGCTCTACCTTTTCGGTTATCTCGTACATGACTCCTCCAGAATTATTTGTTTTTATACTTCAGGGGGGCTCTGCCACATTCTGAGAGAAACCCCTTTTGTAAAAGGGGTTTCCCTC
>WGFF01000168.1 GCA_015492355.1 Deltaproteobacteria bacterium | reverse complement strand
GTATAGCGGAGAGACTCGGTGCTGTGGTGCTCACCTCCCCTGTTGGCAGGGGAGAACAGATGGATAAGGGGGCACGTGTTGCAAAGGGGGATGTGCTGGTCTTTCTCCATGCGGATACAAGACTGCCAGGACAGTGGTTTAGAAGTATCGAGGAGAGTATGGCAGACAGGGATGTTGTTGGTGGGGGTTTCAGTCTGGGGATAGATTCACAAGGGGCGTGGTTTCGCCTCATAGAGGAGGCTGTAAGATGGAGATACAGGACACTGGGGCTCATCTATGGTGATCAGGCTATATTTGCAAGGAAGGATGTGTTTTTCAGGATAGGTGGGTTCAGGAAACTCCCCTTGATGGAAGATGTGGATTGTGTTAAGAGATTAAGTAAGGTTGGAAGGGTTGTCCTCCTCGATGACAGGGTTGTAACATCATCGAGGAGATGGAAGGAAAGGGGATTGATCCTCAATACCATAAAGAACGCCGTCTTTCTTTCCATGTACTATATGGGTGTATCTCCCTGTACCCTCTACAGGTGGTACTACAGCAGAAGATAACAATTTTATAACGAAAGGAGATGTGGTTATGGAGTTTAAATCCATCGGTAACATGTACGATTCCATAAGGAGTGCTGTAAAAGGTGAGGGGGGCAAGGTTGAGGTAACGGATGAGAGAGCCCTCAGGGGAGAGGTCATCGACAATCTCATCTACAACGGTGTGTTCAATGAGGAGGAGATAGTCAGGGAGGCAAGGCAGGTCATAAAGGGGATTGCAGATGTGATGGGTATAAAGCCCGCATCCATACAGAACCTTTACGAGGCAATGGGCAGGGGCGAGTGTGGGGGGTTTACAGTGCCTGCCATAAACATAAGGGGACTTACCTATGATGTGGCAAGGGCTGTCTTCAGGGCAGCCATGAAACACAACGTGGGTGCCTTCATATTCGAGATAGCAAAGAGCGAGATAGGATACACCCAGCAGAGACCATCTGAGTATACAGCCTGTGTGCTTGCCTCAGCAATAAAGGAAGGATACAGGGGATGTGTGTTCATCCAGGGAGACCATTTCCAGATAAGTGCCAAAAAGTACGCAAGCAACAGGGAGGGAGAGATAGACAGTCTCAAGGGTTTGATAAAGGAGGCCCTTGAGGCGAGTTTTTTCAACATAGATATAGATGCCTCCACCATCGTAGACCTTTCAAGACCCGGCGAGATGGAACAGCAGAGACCCAACTTTGAGGTTACAGCCATCCTTACCGAGTTCATAAGGGAAGGTGAGCCAGATGGTATAACCGTATCCATAGGCGGTGAGATAGGCGAGGTGGGTGGAAAGAACTCCACAGAGGAAGAACTCAGGGCATTCATGGATGGCTATCTGGGTATCATCGACAACAGGATGAAGGGACTGAGCAAGATAAGTGTCCAGACAGGTACCACCCACGGTGGTGTGGTGATGCCTGACGGAAGTATTGCAAAGGTAAAGGTAGATTTCGATACCATAGAAAGGCTTTCGAGGGTTGCAAGGGAGGCTTACGGGCTTGCGGGTGTTGTCCAGCATGGCGCATCCACCCTGCCGGACGATGCCTTCGATATATTTCCAAAGAGGGGTACAGCAGAGGTTCACCTTGCAACCGGTTTTCAGAACATGATCTACGATAGTCCTGCCTTCCCCGAAGACCTGAAAAAGGAGATATACCGATATCTCGCAGATAAACATCAGGATGAATGGAAGGAAGGTATGACAGAGGAACAGTTCGTATACAAGACCCGTAAGAGGGGATTTGGTCCTTTCAAGGAGAGGTTCTGGAATCTCGACGGAGAGAGAAGGGAGAGGATACGGGCTGAACTCGAGGAGAGATTCGAACTCCTCTTCAAGAAGCTCAACGTACCCGGGACGGTTGAGTACGTGAAGAGATGGATTACCTGAAAGCTCTGGAAAGGTGTTTTAAAGGGGAAGGCCCTGTTTAAAAATTAGGTAATGGGTATCTTTTTCGGACTTGTCTGATTGTGAGGGAAACCCCTTT
>WGFF01000167.1 GCA_015492355.1 Deltaproteobacteria bacterium | reverse complement strand
TCTTTACCAGAAAAAGGCGATAGCCCGCAGTGTTTTCCCACAACAATCAGGTCCGACTTGATGACCCATTACCTGAGATAATTTAAGATAAGATAAGATGAGGAGGAACCTTGCCAAGAAGAGACGACATACGGCGGATACTCATTATAGGTTCTGGTCCCATAGTTATAGGTCAGGCATGCGAGTTTGACTATTCTGGCACACAGGCGTGCAAGGCATTGAGGGAGGACGGATACGAGGTTGTGCTCGTCAATTCCAATCCTGCAACCATAATGACCGATCCCAACATGGCGAACAAGACCTATGTAGAGCCTATTACCATTGAGATGGTGGAGAAGGTGATAGAACGTGAAAGACCCGATGCACTTCTTCCCACCATGGGTGGGCAGACCGCATTGAATGTATCCGTAAGGCTTGCAGAGGAGGGTGTACTTGAGAGATACGGGGTGGAGATGATAGGGGCGAGACCACATGCTATAAAGAAGGCAGAGGAAAGGGAGCTCTTCAAGGAGGCTATGCAGAGGATAGGTCTTGAGGTGCCCAAGAGCGAGTATGTGCGCAGTGTGGCAGGCGCCCTTTCCTGTGTGGATGGGTTCGACTATCCTGTAATAATACGTCCGTCCTTTACACTCGGTGGTACGGGTGGTGGTATAGCGTACAACCGTGAGGAGTTCGAGGAACTTGTGGCAAAGGGGGTTGAGCTGAGCCCTGTTGGAGAGGTACTCATAGAGGAGTCTGTCATAGGCTGGAAGGAGTTTGAGCTTGAGGTGATGCGGGACAGAAAGGACAACGTGGTCATCGTATGTTCTATAGAGAACATGGACCCCATGGGCATACACACAGGGATTCCATCACTGTTGCACCCCAGCAGACACTTACCGACAAGGAATACCAGATAATGAGGGATGCGGCAATAAGTATAATAAGGGAAATAGGTGTAGATACAGGGGGGAGCAACATCCAGTTTGCAGTGAATCCGGAGAGCGGAAAGATGTACGTGATAGAGATGAATCCGAGGGTATCGAGGAGTTCTGCACTCGCAAGCAAGGCAACGGGCTTTCCCATAGCAAAGATAGCAGCAAAACTTGCCGTTGGATACACACTCGATGAGATACCCAATGATATAACAAAAAAGACCCCTGCCTGTTTTGAACCCACCATAGACTACGTGGTGGTAAAGATACCTCGTTTTGCCTTTGAGAAATTCCCCAGCGCAGACCCTACACTTACCACACAGATGAAATCGGTTGGCGAGGTGATGTCCATAGGACGTACCTTCAAGGAAGCCCTCCACAAGGCTATACGCTCACTCGAACAGGGTAGCACCGGCTTTGAAAAGAAGATAAGAAGGCACAGAGAGGGATTCTTGTTCGAGGCAACAGAGGAGGAGCTGGATGCCATAAGAGAGAACCTCAAGACACCACACCCTGAAAGGCTGTGGTACATAACAGAGGCTATGAGGGCTGGAATGGATGTGGAGGAGATATACGAGCTCACACGCATAGATAGATGGTTCCTCAGGCATATTCACGACATAGTCCTTCTTGAGGATAGTGTGTACAGGGAGTCGAAAAAAGATGGACTCCTTTCGGATCTATTGAGGAGGACAAAGGAGTGCGGTTTTTCCAACAGGATGCTCGGTGAGATAACGGGAATGAGCGAGGAGGAGATACACAGGCTCACAAGAAAGGAAGGTATAAGACCTGTATACAAGGCTGTCGATACCTGTTCAGCCGAGTTCGAGGCATACACACCCTATCTATACTCCACTTACGAGCGTCCCTTTTACAACATAGAGGGGAGTCCATCCATTCCTCAGTGCGAATCATTGTCCACAAAAAAAAGGAAGGTAATCATCCTTGGCAGTGGACCCAACAGGATAGGGCAGGGTATAGAGTTCGACTACTGCTGTGTCCATGCAAGCTTTGCCCTGAGGGAAGAGGGGTTTGAGAGCATAATGGTGAACTGCAATCCAGAGACAGTATCCACTGATTATGACACCTCTGATAAACTCTACTTCGAGCCCCTCACCTTCGAGGATGTGATGACAATAGTGGAGAAGGAAAAGCCCTATGGTGTCATGGTTCAGCTCGGTGGGCAGACCCCCCTTAAGCTTGCAGTCCCCCTTGAAAGGGCTGGTGTGCGTATACTCGGTACATCACCTGATTCGATAGATATTGCAGAGGACAGGGAACGCTTCGACAGGCTCCTGGGACGGCTCGGTCTCAGAAGACCCGACAGTGGAACAGCCCGCTCCATAGAGGAGGCAGTGGGTGTTGCAGGTAGTATAGGGTATCCAGTGATGGTACGTCCTTCTTATGTGCTCGGTGGAAGGGCTATGGAGATAGTGTACAACGAAAAGGCACTCATTGAGTACATGACGAGGGCTGTTGAGGCATCGCCTGAACACCCTGTGCTCATAGACAAGTTCCTGAGCAATGCCATAGAGGTTGATGTGGACTGCGTAAGCGATGGCAGGGATGTTGTCATAGGTGGTATAATGGAACACATAGAAGAGGCAGGGGTTCACTCCGGGGATTCTGCATGTTCCCTTCCGCCCTATTCCCTCGATGAATGGGTGCTCGATGAGATACGCAATCAGACCATCTCCCTTGCCAGGGGACTCAAGGTCGTGGGACTGATGAACGTCCAGTTTGCTGTGAAGGACGAGACCATCTACATACTCGAGGTGAATCCAAGGGCATCCAGGACAGTGCCCTTTGTAAGCAAGGCAATAGGAAAACCACTTGCCAAGATAGCAACCAAGCTCATGCTCGGAAAGACACTCAAGGAACTCGGCTTTCAGCAGGAGATAAGACCAAGATATACCTCTGTAAAGGAGGCTGTCTTTCCCTTTGTGAGGTTTCCCGGGGTCGATACCATACTCGGTCCTGAGATGAAGTCCACAGGAGAGGTCATGGGTATGGGATATGACTTCGGTGTTGCCTTTGCAAAGGCACAGATGGCAGCAGGCAACAACCTTCCGCTCAGGGGCAGGGTATTTATCAGTGTGAGGGACGAGGACAAGCCAGCCATGGTGGATGTGGCAAGGGGGCTCCTGGAGATGGGATTCGATATAATCGCCACCGAAGGTACCGCAAACTTTCTCAGACAGAGGGGAATGGATGTGGAGTTAGTATACAAGGTGGGAGAGGGTAGACCCCATATAGTAGACAGGATAAAGAGCAGGGAAGTGGATATGATAATAAACACGTCCTTCGGTGCAAGGAGTGT
>WGFF01000166.1 GCA_015492355.1 Deltaproteobacteria bacterium | reverse complement strand
ATCTTGAGGATATGGGTATGGATGGCGATGATGGTATGGACATACTCGAATGTATAGAAGACCCGCAGGGTAAGGATCCCATGGCTTTTGCAAAACTACAGGAACTCAAAAAACGTATAGCCAGTGCGGTTGAGACCCTGCCAGAGAAGGAAAAGCTGATAATATCGCTCTACTATTACGATGAGCTCACCCTCAAAGAGATAGGTAAGGTGCTTGATATTACAGAGTCAAGGGTATGCCAGCTCCACAGCCAGACCATGCATCGCCTCAAGGCACGCCTTAGAAAGTACGTAGAGGATTGAGATGGCTGTGCCTCGACTGGAGTGGTTTTGTGAAGTATACACCCTGCCATGGATCAATCAATGAGCCACTCTATCAATACCACCGACAGAAAGCAAGGGATGGCTTATCCTGAGGGTTTATCTCCCATCAAAGAAGACCTAAAGTAATAGCATCTTTAGCCCGATAAATAAATGGGGGATAGTATGGAGGAGAAATCTATCTTGAGCAATTTGAGGGATGGTGATCCCTACAAGAGGAGGCTTGCCTGCGAGGCTATAGAGGAGAGTAAGGACGAAGCCTATGTTCCTCATCTTATAAAGATGCTGTACGATGCAAATCCTGGTGTGAGGGAGGCTTCGGTAAATGCCCTTGTATCCATAGGAGGTAAACCGGTTGCAGAGGCTGTGGCACCCCTTTTGAGGGAGAGGGATGTGGTCATCAGGAATCTCTCGATAGAGATACTCGAACAGATAGGCATAGAAGCCATTGACGTGATTATACCCCTTCTGGGGGATGGCAATGATGATGTGGTAAAACATGCTGTGGATATACTGTCTCATTTCGATGCGAAGAAGGCAGGGAATGCCCTTCTACCCCTTATAACTCATCACAATCCTAATGTAAGGGCTTCGGTGGCACTGTGCCTCGGAAAGACAAAGGTGGATGGTGCGCTTAAAGCCCTGAAGGAAGCACTCCATGACAGGGAGGAGTGGGTAAGGTTTTCTACTGTCGAGGGGCTTGGCTATCTCGGTGATATAAGGGCACTTGAACCTCTACTCACAATAGTAGAAATGGAATCAGGTGTTGTAAGAGAGGCTGCCATAGATGCCATCGGAAAGATCGTATCACCAAAGGATGCGCCATCTGTACTATCAAAACTCGAAGATATCATAAAAAAGGATGCCTTTGTTCCCATAAAGGGTGTGGTGGATATACTCGATAAGACCCTGAGCTTCTATCCAGGATACAGGCTGAGTGATGCATCAAGGGATATATTCTTTAAGTTCTTTTCGCTATCCATACAGGATAACGACTGGCTGAATAAAAAGAATGCCATAAGGGGATTCGCACTTCTTGGGGAAAGGAGGGCAATAAGAGATGTAATAAACTTTCTTAATACGTTACCGGATGATTTAGATGAGGACACAGAGGAGTTCTTCAGTAGCAACCTTGCATCGATTGTGGGAGAAGGACCTTTGCCAGAGGAATTGATAGATGAGCTCAAAAAGGGTAGCAGGAGTTTTAGGATAATTGTAAGGGCGCTTGCACGTATAGGCACAAGTGAGATACTGCCCCTGTTCGGGGAGTTACTCGCTTCCCTGGGGAAGGAAGAGATAAGAGAGATACTTAAATGCATTGAGGCTATAGGTTCAAAAGACTCGGTAGAGATACTTTTTAAATCCCTTAAATCAAAAGATGGGCATGTAAGAAAGATTGCTGCCAGAGCCCTTGCTGGGGTGGCTGGTAGAGATGCTATAGAGAGCCTCTTTGAAGCCCTCAGGGTAGAAAAATACAGGGACGTAAAGGAAGGTATTGTTTTTGCCCTTTCCACCATACCTGATGAGTCTGTAACAGAGGGATTCGTTCAACTCCTTTCAGATGGTAACGATGAGTTAAGGGAACTGGCATGTACTGGGCTCGGTCTTCGCAGGGATGAAAAAACAGTAGAACATCTCAGGAAGGTAACTACTGACAGAAATCCCCGTGTAAGGAAAGAGGCTTACAGAGCCCTTACAGCTATAGCCATACCAGAGGTGATGGATGTGCTCGCACAGGGACTCAGGGACGAAGACGATGAGGTAAGGCTTTCCATACTTAAATCGCTGAATGCAGGTTTTGCGAACGAAAAGATCAAAGAAACCCTCAAGGAACTCCTCAGGGATAAGAATCTGTGGGTGAGGTATCATGCGGTGAGGGTTCTTGCAGAGATGCGCGCCATGGATGCAGAGGATGTGATACTCGATCTCCTCAGCAAGGATGAGCCACCTGTGAAGGTTGTATGTGCCAAGGCACTGGAGGAATTCGGCTCCACAAAGGCAATAGATGTACTCAAAAAACTGTGTAAACATCCCAATCCAACTGTGAGGGGTGCTGTAACCAGCGCTATAGAGGCTATACGATGTTTATAGTTGAGGACAGATCAAAACCCAGGCTCTCTGACGAAACGTTCCATCTCTTAAGAGACCTTATACATAAAAGATGTGGTATTTACTTTACAGACGTCAAAAAGTATCTTCTCGAGAATAGACTTTTGAGGAGGCTGGAAGGAAGGAATCTTAAATCCTTTGAAGATTATTATTACTTCCTTCTTTATGACCCTGAAAGGGAGGTGGAATTCTTAAATCTCATTGAATCTATAGTTACGAACGAGACGAGCTTTTTTAGAGACCTTCCACAGCTCGAGGCATTCAGAAAGGGTATCGTACCGAGCGTTATGGAGTACAAGCAAAAGCTGAGCAAAAAGGAGATAAATATATGGAGTGCAGCATGTTCTACAGGGGAGGAGCCTTTTACCATCGCCATGATACTCCTTGAGGATGATATAGCTGAGAAAGGCTGGAAGGTAGAGATACTGGGAAGTGACATAAGTGAGAAGGTACTTAAGTCAGCCATAAGAGGGGTGTACGAAAAATATTCGCTTCGCAATACACCGGAAAGATACATATCGAGGTATTTTTCAAACAGCGGTGATTGCTATGTTGTTAATCAGAGGGTAAGACAACTGGTAAGGTACAGGAGGATCAATCTAATGGATCCCCTTGAGACCAGGACCGTACAGAACATGGATATAATTTTTTGCAGAAATGTACTCATCTACTTCAATGATCAGTCCAAGAGGAAGGTCTTGAATCATCTCTATGACAGTCTTGTTGAGGGAGGATATTTGATACTCGGCTTTTCAGAGACACTACACAATATTACGAGGCTCTTCAAGCCAGTAAGTTTTGAACGTTCAGTTGTCTATCAAAAGGTTTGAGGTGTTGGGCTATGGAGAAACAGATACTCATTGTTGATGATTGTGGAACCACGAGGAAGCTACTTTCCTACATAGTACGTGAACGTGGCTACAGAATATTATGCGCCTCGAACGGCATCGAGGCACTTGAGAAGATAGCCACAAATCCTGTGGACCTCATTATCACAGACCTCAACATGCCACAGATGGACGGTATAGAACTTGTTAGAAACATCAGGGATAATGAGGCATACAAGGAGATTCCGATAATAATGGTTACTACAGAGGCTGGTGAGGAGGACAAGGAGATAAGCTTGAAGGCAGGTGTTACAAGTTTTCTGGTAAAACCCATAACACCAAAGAGACTCCTCTACGAGATAGAGAAACTACTCTGAGTAACCGATAGGAATGTAACTCTCTTTATATGAGAGATTTCTGATTATCCTATGTTGAAGAAAAAGGAGGCTTGCGTATGCTTGGTCAGGATATGAAGATACTCGTGGTGGATGATTTTTCTACCATGAGAAGGATAGTTAAAAACCTCTTAAGGGAGCTCGGGTACAATAATGTAGAAGAGGCAGATGATGGTACAACAGCCTTCGAAAAACTCAAGTCAGGTGACTTTGACTTTGTCATCACAGATTGGAACATGCCCAACATGCCAGGTATCGAGCTCCTCAATGCAATAAGAAAGGACCCTAAACTCAAGGATCTACCTGTTTTGATGGTTACTGCGGAGGCTGAAAAGGAAAAGGTCATCACCGCTGTGAAGGCTGGTGTGAACAACTATGTGGTAAAACCCTTCACTGCAGCAACACTCAAAGAGAAGATCGATGCCATCATAGAGAAGTTAAAAGCAGGATAAACAGCCTTAAAATCAAAAACTACCAAAGGAGTCAACTATGAACGATGTAAACTGGAAACAAATGGTATCCAATCTGAAGAATGAGCTGTCACAGCTTGCAATGTACGTGGACAAGACGAGAAAGGGAATGGAGGATATAGAGTCCACAGTAAAGTTGAGCTCTGAAAGATTCCCTCAGGCATCCAACGATCTTTCAACAGTAACAGGAGATCTCGAGCAGGCTGCAAACAGGATAATGTCCATACTCGAAGGTCTGATGCGAGACCAGGAAAAGGTGCAGTCCCTCTTGAAGGTACTTACAGAATGGCTCCAGGATTCAGCCATTAGAAATTCTGACGAAGGTATAGGGCTCATAAATGTGATAGGGAGCATAAATTCGAGGATGAAGGATGAGCTGATGGAGATACTTACGAATCTATCTTTCCATGACCTATCGGGGCAGAAGCTTAAAAAGGTGATGAGCACACTTGCGGATATAGAAAAGAGGCTTCTTGAACTTGCCCTTACCTTTGGGCTTCAGGTAGATAGAAACGATCCGCAAAAGGATATGATGCTAAAGGAACTGAAGGATACACCTTCATCGGTTACACTCAATCAGGATGTGGTGGACAAGATACTCAAGGATCTCGGTGTTAGATAACAAAAATACTCACAGGAGAAGGGTTTTACTATGTCTGTCTCATCTGAAATGGAAGATATAATACAGGATTTCATCGTAGAGGCTTCTGAGTCCCTCGATTCACTCGATCAGAAGTTTGTAGAGCTCGAAAAGAAGCCCCAGGATGTGGATCTTCTTAACGATATATTCAGGTCTGTACATACCATAAAAGGGGCTGCAGGATTCCTTGGTTTCCAGCAGATGGTGGAGATGACCCATGCCACAGAAGATGTGCTCAACAGGCTCAGGAAGGGCGAGATGGTGGTAACACCAGAGATAATGGATGCCATACTACAGGCAGTGGACATGATAAAGGTTCTCCTTGAGAACATCAGGAAGAAGAATAACAAAGAAGAGGATATCTCTCCACTTGTAGAACTTCTAAAGGGTATATCAGAGGGGAATACCACTCAAAAGAAGAGGGCATCCACCAAGAAATCAAAAGCTAAAGCCAGGGGGAAGAATGCCACAAAGGAGACAAAGGCTGAGGAGGTCAAGGAAGAAGAACAGAGGGATGATGCTTCTCCTTCAGAAAGGATGAAAAAAGATGGAGAGGTCTCCACTGTAAGGGAGAGGG
>WGFF01000165.1 GCA_015492355.1 Deltaproteobacteria bacterium | reverse complement strand
CCCTCGCACGATACCATGTCATCGAGCGCCTCTTCCAGCTTCTTTAACACCCTATCGAACCTTTTCTGCCTCTCCTGCATCTCCTTTTTGTATATCTCAAGCCTACCGCATTCACTTTCGAGACGCGAAGAGAGGTTTTTGACCTTTTTGAGTTCCCTTTTGAACTCAGCGATAACAGCGGATGTATCAGGGGATGTGGATTGTTTAAAGAACCTGCCACCAGGGTTTAAAAGGATAAAGAGCAAAATGAACATAACGAGTATATCTATGCCGAGTAGGATGTCGTACAGTTCCATAGCCACACCTGCCCTTCTTTGAGGTTATACATGGATGTCTATCCTGCCATCCTTCCTCCCCTCTTCCTTTGAGGGCTCCTTTTTGGTCTTCTTTCTCTCCTCCCGGTCCCTCTTGGGCACTCCACCTCTGTCCTTTTTCTGGGCTGGGTCTATCTCCTTAAGGGGATTCAGGGGATAAGATATCCCCGGGATGATCATATCCTTGCTGTCAGGCATGGTATACCCCCTCAGGGTCTAATATATTGAATATGCAAGAAATGTGCCTATATAATCCTATAGAGTAGGAGTTGTTAAAGGAAAGCCTCAGGGGCGGGTACTTTCTTCAAGATAGAGCTTTATTTCGTGGTCAAATACCTTCTGTGTGCGTTCGCATACCTCATCCAGGGTCTCTTTTTCTATCTCGAGTACATCCGCTACAGTGTCAAAATCCACGACATCATCCATCGGTTGTTTCCATCCAACGCCAAACTTTTGACATATCCTGTCTGCAGTGGCTATGACCGTTGCGAACCTCAAAAGGTAGGGATCCGCAGAGAGGTGTTCATGGTCGTCGAAATAACGGATTAGTACCTCCAGGGTCTCTGGAAAGCCCCATTTCCTCACAACCAGTGCGCCAACATCCCTGTGGGTAAAGCCAAATACCTCCTTTACAGCTGTGGAATAGGGTACAGAGTCGTTGTACACCATCTCCATCACCTCTGAGAATCGCTGTGGGAATTCGTTATTGAGCACCACGTTGCCTATATCATGGAGCAGTCCGCCTATAAAGGCATCCTCTGAATCGACTGACTTCACGTATCCAGCGATTATATTGGAGGCAAGGGCAGAACCTATGGATTGTTCCCACAGCAATTTCTCTGTAAGTCCGAAGCGTTTGTAGACGTTCTTTATAGACGTTGCCATCATTATGTTCCTTACAGAGTTAAGCCCCAGACGGAGTATCGCCTGTGTGAGGTTCTGTATGTTTCTGTACCCACCGTAAAAGGCAGAGTTGGCTATTTTGAGGATCTTTGCGGTAAGCCCGGGGTCACTGCTTATGACCCTCTTTATTTCATCTATACTTACGTTTGGGTCTGCCATCACATTGAGGACCCTGTGTGCTGTGGCTGGAAGTACAGGTAGATCGCATGTCTTGAGAATTACCTCTTCGAGACGGGCCTTGTCCTGTGTCATCCGGATACCTTTCTGGTATATGGTTAAGGTCTCTCCATCTGGTCCTGAGGTTGCAACCCCGATATATCTGCCATCCCGTCCAGCAGGAGATGGTATCCTGGCTTGAAAGATGGGGGCCTTATTCTATGGATTCCTCACTTAACCGCTGTCTTTTTTCTATCCACGTCCTCTATCCCTGCGGATGCCCTGTGTATGAGCTTCAGTTCCCTGCTTCTTCTATCCTCCATTCCCTTTTCATCCGCTATCTTGAATCCTGCAACGAGGTCTTTCAATTCCATTGCAAGTACTGCGAGTTCATCCGTTGCCTTTACCATCTCACCTATTGTGGATACGTTGCGTCTTGCCACATCCGCTATGCCTTCCATGTTCCTTGATATCTCTTCTGCTGTGGAGCTCTGCTCCTCGGTGGAGGTGGCTATCTGGCGTATCATGTTCGTTACGTTCTCCACACTGGTAACTATCTGTCCAAGGGCATCACCTGCCTCGTTGGCGAGTTTAACGCCGTTTTCAACCTTTCTTGTGCCCTCTGCCATGGCATCCACAGCCTTGCCTGTCTCCGCCTGGATGGTATTTATCATGTCGCTTATCTCTTTGGTTGCCTTGGTGGTCCTTTCTGCAAGCTTCCTTACCTCGTCCGCAACCACTGCAAAGCCTCTGCCCTGTTCACCTGCCCTTGCAGCCTCTATGGCTGCGTTGAGGGCAAGGAGATTGGTCTGGTCTGCAATATCATTGATTACCGAGACTATAGTACCTATCTCCTCTGAACTCCTGCCGAGCTTCTTTATCGTCTCTGCTGTTATGGATGTGCTCTCTGCAACCTCCTTCATGGCAGTTATAGCCTGTGTTACCACATCGCCACCCTTTTCCGCTATCTCCTGAGCCTGCTTTGCCGAGTCTGATGCCTCCTGGGAATTCTTGGCTACCTCAAGGAGTGTTGCGTTCATCTCCTCTATGGCAGTGGCAGCCTGATCCGTCTGTGTGGATTGCTTCTTTGCGCCATCCTTTATCTGCCCAGATGATGTGGAGAGCTGTTCCGATGCAAAGGCAAGCTGGGTGGATGAATCTGTAATCCTGCCTATAAGGAGAGACATCTGGGAGACCATCTTGTCCACACTCTCACCGAGTCCCACTATCTCGTCCTTGAGTTCCTTTCCAAAGAGCCTTATCCTTATATGGGCCCTCCTTGTGAGGTCTCCACTTGCAAACTTCTCCACAGTCTCCTTTATCCTTATAAGCGGCTTTATAATATGGTGATTCGTAGACCACATGAACAGCCCTGCGATGGCTACCGAGAAGAGAATGGTTACAGCCATGATAATGAGCGCCCTCATAGCCATCGCCCTGCCCTCACCTGCAATAGCCTTGGTAAAGGCATCCGCACTGGAGACAAGCTGAGGGGTGTGGACGATGGCAAGCTCTTTTATCTTATCAACGAAAGTATCCTTTGCCTCCATGATGGAGAATATCTGTTCCTTTCTCTCAGCCCATATACCCTCTATCTCACGTATCATGGCGAGTATCTTTTTGTCTTCTACCGCCTTGAGTCCGAGCCTTTCCGAACCACTCCCCAAACCCCTGAGTGTATCCTCAAATTCCCTCATGGTCTTCTTGAGGTTCTTGCCTATGACAGCCCTGTCATAGTTTGCCCTCACGTACTGCCCAAGAAGGAAGCCTATCTTTACAGTTCTCATCCTCTGAAGACCTGCAAGGTCGATGCTCTTGCTGTAAGTGGGGTCATTCAGTGCGACAAATGCCTTTACAAGACCATCTATCTTCTTGACATAAGGGAATGTACTGTTCTCTATAAGATTCATCTTCTCTGTCAGTGTATTACCGCTCCTTATGGCTACAGCAAGGGCATTCTCCATGATCCTCCATCTCTGCTCCACTGTTGAGAGCTTCCTGAGTACCATCTCATCTGTGATAGCAGGTAGTGTGTCAGAGCCGTTCTTTAACTGCTCGATGAGTTTACTGTACTCCTCCTCCCTTTTGAGCAGGTCTTCTTTGAGTTCTCCCTCCCTGTTCAGGATGTAACGATTGAGTAGATAGTTTATCTCCACAGCCCTCTTTCTCAGGGCGCCTGCCATGTCTATCTGATGGTACTTCTTGCTCATGGCATCTATCATCACATACACAATGGGTAACTGCACCATGAACAGTACCAGTATTATGAGATAACTCCATATAATTCTTGTTTTGATAGATTGCATACCCATAGTGACTATCCCCTATCTTGATTTTTTTTATACGACCATACCAAGGGAATCCCTCTCACCCCTTGAAAGTATCCTCTCCACATCGAGAAGTATAAGGAGCCTGTCGTTGAGTTTCCCCACTCCCTTGATATATTCTGACTCAACACCTGCAACAAGCGATGGTGGTGGCTCAACCGTATCCTCAGGAAGCCTCAACACCTCAGAGACAGCATCCACCTTCAGTCCAACGGTTCGATTGTCCACCTCAACTACTATAATCCTCGTATCACTCGTATTATCCTGTGGTGGCATGCCGAACCGCTTCCTGAGATCCAGAACCGGTATCACCTTCCCTCTCAGATTTATCACACCTTCTACAAAGGGTGGTGAATTGGGTACCCTGGTAAGCTCCATATTCCTTATAATCTCCTGTACCCTGAGTATGTCTACTGAAAACTCCTCGTCCCCGAGTTTGAACGTCACAAGCTGTAAGAGTTCACCTGACTCCATATCCTTTTTCTCGTCCATGGGCTCACTCCTTCACCGATTTAGTATACACATCATCAATTTCAATTTCGGATATTCCGCCAAATAACTTTAGTAAATTCTCTACAGACCATAGAGCCAGCCCCCTATAAGGAAGGGATAAATCCCACAAACATAGACTGCAACCAGAGGTCTTTCCTGTGGGCCTCAAAGGAATAGCCCCTTTGTGTATTACAACCCCCCATCCATCCCGCTCCAGAGGGCATGTCCTTGTGGTGTGGTTCTCAATCACTTCCCTTGAGGATGAGTATATCTACCCGTCTGTTTCGTGCCCTGCCACTCGGTGTATCGTTGGAGGCAATGGGTCTGAACTCCCCATAGCCAACAGCTGACAGCCTCCTGGGGTCATAATCGAAGAACTTTATAAAGTATTTGAGTATCCTCAGTGCCCTGGCACTTGAAAGATCCCAGTTGGAAGGGAATCTCTCTGTCTTTATGGGGATGTTGTCTGTATGTCCTTCAATCCTTATCTGGTTGGGAAGGTCCTTGAGTGCAAGTGCAACCTCATCGAGCACCCCGTAGCCTTCCTCCACCAACCTGTCGCTTCCTGGTTCAAAGAGTACCCCCTCGTTAATCCTCACGATTATGCCACGTTCATCGAGGAGTAGAGACAACTTTTTGTTTTTTATCTGGTCCTGGAGTGCTGTCATGAGCCTCTGGTAATCACCGGTAAATCTCTTCCTGAACTCATCGGTCAGGCTGGGTCTCTTTATTTTAACTATCTTTGTCCCTTCTTCCTGTTTTGCGGATGTATAGATGGATGAGTTAAAGGCTATAACAAGGGCTTCGCTGAGTATCCTGAACTTGCCCTCGTTTACAGAGGATATGGCATACATACTCGTGAAAAAGGCAAAGAGGAGGGTTATAAAATCAGCGTATGATACAAGCCATCTTTCGTGATTTTCGTGTTCTTCGTGTCTTCTCTTCCTTGGCATGTCCTCACCATGTATATGGCATCATTTTCTATCCGACTCCATAAGGAATCCTTCGAGTTTCTCCTCTATCCGTTTAGGGTTTTCACCCTCTGATATGGATATAAGTCCTTCTATTATCATCTCCTTGATTATGGCTTCTTCTCGTATCTTACTTTTGAGCTTTCCTGCCAGTGGTAACCACAGGAGATTTGCAGAACCGACTCCGTATACAGTGGCAACAAATGCAACTGCAATACCTGCACCCAATTTCTCAGGCTCTGCAAGGTTCTCCATTACGTGTATAAGTCCCAGGACAGCACCGAGTATACCGAGGGTAGGTGCGTATCCACCTGCTGATTCAAACACCTTTGCAGAGGAGTTGTAATATTCCTCATAATAGTTAAGGTCTATCTCAAGTATCTCCCTTAAGAGTTTGGGCTCTGTACCATCCACAACGAGCTGAAGCCCCTTTCTGAAGAAAGGGTCATCAATACCTTTTATCCTTTCCTCAAGGGCAAGAAGTCCATTCTTTCTTGCCACACCAGCGAGATTGGCTATCTCTGATATGAGGGTTTTGGGACTTGTCCTTCTGTTAAAGAGTGCCAGTTTTAAATTTTTTACAGCGAGGAGAAAGGTATGGAGTGGATAGTTTATGAGGATAGCACCTATGGTGCCACCGAATACTATCAACGCAGCGGTCAGCTGGATAATAGAATTTACTGAACCACCCTCCAGTATCTGCCCCCCTATGACCGAGGCAAATCCTATCAATATACCTACTATGGTCAGTATATCCATACAATACTAGCACCTCTGTTGCGGGTATCAACATCTATTAAAGCATGTTGATTATCTCCAGAGCCATCTTCTCCAACGGCACGACCTTATCTGCAAGCCCTGCCTCTATGACAGCCTTTGGCATACCAAAAACAGTGGAGGTAGCCTCATCCTGGGCTATTGTCCTGCCACCCTTTTCCTTTATGACACGCATGCCTTCCTTGCCATCACTTCCCATGCCAGTAAGAATGACACCCATTGATCTGCCAAGATAGCACATGGCAGCAGTGGTCATGGATATATCGATAGATGGTTTATACAGAATACCAGGATCACCATTTCCTATCTCAACATAGACCTCAAAACCACGCCTCTTTTTCAACATCGTCTGGACACCCCCTGGAGAGACGAGTATCTTACCCGGCGAGACCTTCTCTCCATTCTCTGCCTCCTTTACGTGTAGCTGACACAGGCTATCCAGACGTTCTGCAAAGGCACCGGTAAAGGCACCGGGCATGTGTATGACCACAAGAAAGGAGGTCTGCACATTCCTTGGTATATGGGGAAGTATCATCTGTAAAGCCTTGGGTCCACCTGTGGATGCACCTATAATCACCATACCAATACTATGGGTAAAGGACCTTGTCATGGATAGCCTTACCTCTTCAGGGCGTGTCTCTCTCGGCTGTGTAATAAACAATCTCCTGCCAGCCACAGCACGTATCTTATCCACCAGCTCCTTTTCCACCTTCATTACATCTAAGGCAGAAGAGACAAGGTTCTTGGATACATAATCCACAGCTCCCCTGTCAAGGGCATCAAATGTTGCCTTTGCACCCTCTGTGGTAAGGGAACTCAGCATTATTATGGGTCTTGGTGATTTCTCCATTATCATCTGTGTCGCATCGAGCCCATTCATCCTCGGCATCTCGATATCCATTGTTATGACATCTGGTTCGAGTTCCAGTGCCATCTCAACACCTTCCATTCCATCCCTTGCAGTACCAACCACCTCTATGTCATGATGGGATTCGAGCATCTGCCGTATAATCCTGCGCATAAAAGCAGAATCATCAATGACAAGCACCCGTATTTTTCTTTCCATCCCTGTTCTATGCCCTCCTGTGATAATCTACAGATAAGCCATTCTCAGCTTATCGACGAGACTGGCTACATCGAGTATGAGTATAACGTTTCCATCCCCTGTAATACATGCCCCTGCTATACCCTCTGTTCCTTTCAGATATTCACCCATGGACTTCATAACTATCTCTTCCTGACCGTGGAGTCTGTCCACAAGAAGGCCAAAGCGTTTCTCCCCTATAGCGACTATCACAACGTATCTCCATCCATCGTCATCTGGATAGATATGATTACCCACACTTACAAGCCTACCGAGCCTCACAACAGGTAGCACTCTGTCCCTAATATGTATCACCTCCCTGCCATCCACTGTCCTGAGGTCATCCTGTGTTATACGTATATTCTCCACAACGTTTGAAAGGGGTATACCGTACACCTCTCCACCTGCCTCCACTGTAAGGGCTTGAATTATTGCGAGGGTAAGGGGCAGTCTGAATATCATCCTTGTGCCTTTACCAGGTTCTGACTCAACCGATATGGTACCGTTTATCCTTGATATGTTCGTTTTGACCACATCCATACCGACTCCCCTTCCTGATATATCGCTCACCTCCCTTGCAGTGGAAAAGCCTGGTGTGAATATGAGATTCACCGCATCCTTGTTGGATAGCCTTTCTGCCTCTTCCTGAGAAATGAGTCCCTTATCTACCGCAGACCTTTTTATATCCTCTGGATTTATACCCTTCCCATCATCCTCAACGCATACAATAATATTACGTCCCTCTTGATAAGCGGATATGACTATAGTTCCATACCTTGGTTTACCCTTGCGCTTCCTTTCCTCAGGTGGTTCTATACCATGATCCACTGCATTCCTTACAAGATGTACAAGTGGATCCCCTATCTCCTCGATGACTGTCTTATCGAGCTCGGTCTCCTCTCCCTTCAGGATCAACTCTACCTCTTTCTTCTTATACCTGGCAAGATCCCTTACCATTCTGGGAAACTTGCTGAACACCCTGGCTATGGGTTGCATCCTCATCTTCATTACACCCAGCTGTAGATCCATAGTAACGAGATCGAGCTGGGATATGGCTTCTTCCAGCTGGGAGACTATCTCATCATCGCCATCCCTTTCAACGAGTTTAGAACCTAAACGTAAGAGCCTGTTTCTTGCAAGGACAAGCTCCCCCACAAAGTTCAATACATTATCGAGCCTTTCTATATCTACCCTTATACTGTATTCCCTCTCCCTTACAGTGGAGACCTCGCCATCTTTTTTCATCCTTTCTGAAGGAGAAGCATCATCCCTCTGTTCTTCTTCCTTGACCTCCTCAGCC
>WGFF01000164.1 GCA_015492355.1 Deltaproteobacteria bacterium | reverse complement strand
TCTTAGGGTTTGATGAGGATTTAAAATATGGTTCTACAAAGGGGTTCTATAATCCTGAACATAGAGAAAATAAAGGACTCTTTCCTCAAATTCACTATGATTTTTTAGATCTTCCTGAAACAAGTTTAAATCTTCTGAGACTTCTCAAGGAGTCAAAACGGTCTCTCAAGGCTGAGATAGTAGAGAACTATTTAAAGATGATGAGGCTTACATTTGCTGAGTGTTATAGGGTACTGAAACGGGGGAAACTTTATCTTATGGTTATTAGTAAATACCATACATGGATTATAAATAAAAGGGAGGAAATGGTCGATACATCCAGGATACTTTCAGATTTAGGGGAGTTCGCAGGTTTTAGGGTAGTGGATGTGATTGAACATGGCCTTTCCAAGGCAGATAAAGGAAAGATAAATGTTGAAGATATTCTGATTTTCAAGAAGCCATGAGATGTGCTATTTACAATCTATCATGATCCTATGTTCATCTCGGTATCTTGCATGTCAGCTCATGGATAATCTTTATCTCTTCAGGCAATTTTGTCCTCTCACCTACCACACTCCCTTGTACTTCCCTTTATCTTCTCTATGGTATGGGGTATGGCTGGGAGGATGACAGATAGGTTTTCCCGTACAGCCTTTGGGCTTCCTGGGAGATTTATTATAAGTGTACCTCCCCTTATACCGCACAGTGCACGGGATATCATGGCATGGGGTGTTTTCTTCAGTCCCTCAAGACGCATTGCCTCTGCCATGCCAGGGAGTTCCCTCTCGATTACATCCCTTGTTGCCTCTGGGGTTACATCCCTGGGGCTTACACCTGTACCACCTGTTGTAACCACAAGGTCGAGCCCACGTGTGTCAGAATACTCTTTGAGTTTCTCTCTTATAATATCCAGTTCATCAGGGATGACATCGTAGGCATCTATTGTACAGTCGAGCCCCCTGAGCAGGGCTTCTATCTCCTTTCCGCTGAGGTCTTCTCTCTCACCCTTTGAGCCCCTGTCACTTATGGTTATGATACCAGCCCTTATCATGGTGTCTCTGATATCCAGACCTCTCCTTCCCTTGTTATCTCCTTTTTCCAGATGGGTGTTATCCTTTTGAGCTCTGATATTGCCCATTCACATGCCATGAAGGCATCGTTACGATGGGCTGATGCCGTAACGATGAGCACTATATCCTCACCTATCTCTATTCTACCCACCCTGTGGACTATAGCCATCTCTATGATGTTAAAATTCTCTTTAGCCCTCTGGCGTATCTCTTCGAGTTTTTTTTCTGCCATGCCAGGATAGTGTTCAAACTCAAGCCTTACTATCTCCTTTCCCCTTGAAAAATCCCTCGCACTGCCCAGAAAGCACACAATACCACCAATGCCCTTCGAGGCACCCTTTACCCTCTCTACGGCCTCTTCTATGGAGAAAACACCCTTCTGTATCCTTACAAGCCCATCGGTCATAGAACACACCTATCCCCCTGAGAAGGGTGGCATAAACGCCACCTCATCACCGTCTCTTACAACACTATCATCCTTTGCGAATTCCTGGTTTACAGACACAAGGATAGATCTCGAATCCATAATCTCCCTCAGGGCTGGAAAATCATCCCCTATCCTTTTTTTGAGCTCCTTCAGGGTAAGGGGCTCACCCACAGGATAGTCCTTTACCTCCACGCCAGCCATATCCCTGAGGGTGGCGAAGAATCTAACGGTTATCATATTACCCTTAGTTTCCTGTTCAGATGGAGTCTGGTACTGTTTGCTGCCTTATAGTACAGTTCAGTAAAAGAATCCCCGTCCTCTGGGAAGATGGAATAGCCGTAATGGATGTATATCTTGCCATCCATGAAAAAGGAATTGATCGCCCTGTGTGAACTCAGTCCTTCGTTTATGGTTTCGAGAACCCTCGTTATCTTCTCATCGGTATCGAGGAAGAGTATGGCAAGCCTCTCATCGTCGAGCCAGACGAGTTTGTCGAAGTTTCTTATGTTCTTCTTTATGGACTCTGTAAGCTGATCTATTATATCCCCTTTGTTTTCTACTGTTACGTCCTTAAGCCCTGCTATCCTTACGATGGCAAGGACAAACTTTTTGTCATACCTCCTCGCACGGTTGAGTTCCTCTTCCACCCTTGCCTTGAGTGCCTCACGGGGTTCCATGTTAGGGGATATTTTCTCCTCCTTTTCACTACCTCCCGCATCCCTTGCAGGAAGGGTATCCTCTTTTGAGAGTTCTGTATTTGAAAGCGCCCTCTCTGCATAGACTGCAAACCTTGACAGTATCTCCTCATCGGACTTTGAAAAACCGCATGGCAGTATGCTTGTCTCGTCTATCTTGTTGAAGAGTGTGAGGATGCCTATGATGTCATTGTCTTTGAAAAGGGGTTTTGAAAGTATGGACCTTATATATGGGCTCGCCTCTTCCGAGAAGTCCCTCCTTACGGTGTTCTTCTTCCTCAGCACCTCCATCACTGTTTCCTTCTCGATGGGCAGGAAGTACTCCCTTACCTTCTTATCACCCAGCCCATAGGATGCCATCATGTAGAGGCGTTTTGAATCCTTGTGTTTTATCCTCAGGATGGAGCCCTCTGCACCGAGAATGGCAGAGGGTGCAGTGGCTATTATGTTCACTATCCTCTTTTTGTCCCTCATGGATACGAGTTCGAATCCTGTCTCATCCACTGCAAACATCTTTCTGGAAAGGAGCTTTTCCCTCTCCTTTTCAAGGTACTTATACAGGCTATCTCCTATAAGAGACCTTATATCCTTGAGAAGGGATTCATTGTATATGGATAGCCCCGAGGGAGAAACAACATGTCCTGTAAGTGTACCGACGAGTCTACCATTCGCCATCATGGGCAGGGAAAGATATATCCTTTTAAGCCCTCCGTCCTGTGTCCTGTCAACGAGCACCACATCCTGTGCATTCTCTATGGACCAGCCCTCTATGCCTTCTTTTGGATGGAGGCTGAATGGACCGGTGGATTTTATATCCTTTATACTCGAAGCCTTAAGGATGAGCCTCCTTCTGCTATCATCATATATGTATATGAAACACGTGAGTCCAGGGACTATCTCAGAGAGTTTTTTACATATTATGTTGAGGCTCTTTGGATAGGGAACGGTAGAGAAAATATTGTCCACTTCCTTCCAGAAGGTAAACTTTGTGGCATCAACGCGCATCCGTTCGTAGTCGTTCGATCTATGGATGACCTCTGCTGCAAGGGAGGCGAGATTCATAAGGAAGTTGAGGTCCTCTCTTGTAAAGGTATGGGTGGATTCGTTGGAATTTACGTTGATAACACCTATTATCTCACCGTTCACGATGAGTGGCACACACAGGGCACTCTTTACATCGCTTCTCTGCCTGAGGAGATTGAACTCATCGCTCTTTGCCCTTCCTGATATGAGAAGAGGCTTGCCATCCTTTGCCACCCTGCCTGCAATACCCTCGCCCAGACGTACCCTTATCTTTCTTATGACCTCCTCGTCCATCCCCTTTGCCACTTCTACCCTGAGCATATCATCACTACCTGATAGTAACATTATCGAGCCCCTGTCCGCATGTGTGGACTCTATGGCTAACTTCAAAATGACCGAGAGGAGTTCCTTTCTGTCTATGGTAAGCCTTACAGCATCGACTATCTCTCTCAGGGATGCAAGTAGGGAGGTCTGCTCATCCACGCTATCAGCTGGCTCTACATGGGAGATAGAACCCCTTACACTCCATATAAGGCGTGCACTAAGGGGACCGAGTTTCTCCACATCCTTGAATGCAGGGTCTTCAAGGAATCTATCTGTTGCAGGGTCCTGAAGGGCGTTTATTATGATATGCAGGTCGGGTATTTTTTTTACATCATCGAGATTTCTTGAGACCTTAACGTCGAACCTGCGTGCTATCCTGTAGCCGAGTTCGTTGAGTTTGAAGAGCATTGCATCGGGCTTGGGGTCGACTATCATCACAAGCCTGCTCTTCTTGTCCTTGAGTATGAATGGAAGTAGACTCAGCCCCTTTTTGTTGGCTCCTATGATGACGATGTTTTTTATCTCGTCGCTCATTCCCCTTCTTCGAGTTTCTCAAGTATACCGAGATCGAGAAGCCTGTTTATAAGGCTTATGGATTCGGTGTCACCGATATCCTTTTTCGGGACACTCCCCTTTGCCCGTGACTCATCGAGCCTTCTCAATCCCTCGAGCATGAGGGAATCTACCTGCTCGTTTATGGTATGCTCAGGTGGCTCGACCCCTGGCTCTACCTCAAACTCACCATCGTTCCAGGCAAGAAGACGGTACATGGCATCCACACCGGTAAATTCCCTGTAGGAGGCGTGGACAACACTGCCGTCCTTCATGTAGACCCTGCCGTAGCCCATCTCTGACCCGAGATGTATGGCAACAGTCCTTCTCTCCGCATGGAATATCTGGATGATATCCACGAGACTCATGTCCCTGAGTCTGCCTTTCACCCCATAAAAATAACCACCTCTTTTCACTCTATCAAAAAGGTCTTTAAAAGTCAAAAACCTATTTTATCTCTTGCAATGACCGTACCATATCAGCAACATGCTGTAATTTCAGCACCTTATACAGATCGACCGATTCGTAACCATGAAATCTTTGCATGGTAAAGCCCCAGGACTGACATTTTACGGCTCCCGCGGTTTTTACGAGTCCTGCCAGAATGCCCCACCATGTGGGCAGGGAGATTCATTCTCTTATCTGACCATCCCCATAGACAATGAACTTCTGGGTTGTAAGCTCTTCGAGCCCCATAGGACCGAAGGCATGTATCTTTGTTGTGGATATGCCTATCTCTGCACCGAGCCCGAGCTGGAAGCCATCGGAGAACCTTGTGGATGCATTGACAAGGACAGTGGAGGAGTTCACCTCCTTGATAAACCTCTGGGCGTTCCTGTAATCCCCTGTGACTATCGCCTCTGTATGGAGTGAGCCGTATCTTGAGATATGATGTATAGCCTCATCTATATCTCCCACCACCTTCACAGAGAGTATGAGGTCGAGGTACTCTTCAGACCAGTCCTCCTCAGATGCCCCTTTCACCTCCTTAAGTATACTTACGGTCTCCTTACAGCCCCTTATCTCCACACCCGCATCCCTGTATCTCCTGTACATCCTCTGTAGAAACTCCTCTGCCACAGCCCTGTGTACAAGCAATGTCTCCATTGCATTACACACCCCTGGTCTCTGCACCTTGGCATTGAAGGCTATCTCCTCTGCCATATCGAGATCTGCCGATTCATCCACGAATACATGACACACACCCTTGTAGTGCTTTATGACAGGTATACGTGAATTCTCCGCAACAAATCTTATAAGTCCTTCTCCACCACGGGGTATGATGAGGTCGATAAAGTCTTCAAGAGAGAGGAGCTCGAGTACAGCGCTTCTGTCCGTTGTCCTTACAATCTGTATAGCCCCCTCTGGCACGCCCTCTTTCCTGCACGCATCCACCATTATCTCCATTATGGATATATTGGAGTTTATAGCCTCGCTTCCCCCACGGAGTATGACACAGTTGCCTGATTTAAGGCATAACCCGCCTGCATCCACAGTGACATTCGGTCTCGATTCATATATTATCCCTATCACGCCTATGGGTATGCGCATCCTTCCCACCCATAGCCCGTTGGGTCTCCTCCACATCCTTGTAACCTCTCCCACTGGATCGGGCAGTCCCGCCACCTCTCTTAAGCCATCAGCCATGTTCTTTATTGTCCTGTCCGTAAGTGTGAGCCTGTCTATCATGGCTGATGAGAGTTTCTTTTCTCTACCCTTTTCAATGTCCTTTGCATTAGCCTGTTTGATGTGTGTGGAGTGCTTCTCAAGTGCATCAGCCATCCTCAAAAGAGCCTTGTTCTTTATATCGGTGCTGAGATTTGCAATCTTTAGAGAGGTCTCTCGTGCGGTCTTTGCGATACGCAGGAGTTCTTCTCTTACCGTCATATATCCACCTCGCTGTATTTTTTTAGGTAATGGGTCATCAAATCGGACCCGAATTTTTGTTGTGGGGAAAACCC
>WGFF01000163.1 GCA_015492355.1 Deltaproteobacteria bacterium | reverse complement strand
GATATAAAGGACCTTTCAACTGTGGCAGACTATCTTGTTATATGCAGTGGGGGGTCTGAAAGACACATCCAGGCGATGGCCACGTGGATAGGCGAGGAGCTCGAAAAGACGGGAGAGTCTCCACTCGGTGTGGAGGGACTGCCTGAGGGTAGATGGGTGCTCATGGATTATAACGATGTGGTTGTACATCTTTTCCTCGAAGAGGTGCGTACCTTCTATAACCTGGAAGGGCTGTGGGCAGAGGCACCACGTATACATGTGGACGAAAAAACACTCACCACACACAAAGGATGAGACCGAGAGGTGAAGATAGTCTTTATATGTGTGGGTGCCATAAAGAAGCAGTATCTAAGGGAAGGCTTCTTCGAGTATATAAACAGGATAGAGAGATATTCACCGGTTGAGGTCCTGGAGATAAAAAAGGACACCCTCTCTTCTGGCATCAAAGATGCAGGGAGGATTCTCGATAAACTCAGGAAGGACGACTACGTTGTAGTCCTCGATGAAAAGGGCAGTGCCTTTGTATCGGATAGATTCGCAAGGTGGCTTGAGGCTATCTTCTCACGCGGAAAGAGGCGTCTGTGCTTTGTGGCAGGTGGTCCATACGGGTTTCACGAGAGCGTAAAAGAGAGGGCTGATCTCTTGCTTTCCCTTTCTCCGATGACCATGCCTCATGACCTTGCAAGGGTTGTTCTTGCTGAACAGATATACAGGGCATTTACAATAATGAGGGGAGAACCATACTCCCATTGATTCTTCACCCTCCACTTCAAAGGGACGGACGTGGGCAGGGGGTATGGGCTTACGGGATGATGGTCTCTCCCTATCCTTAAAACCTATCGAATCAGGGTCCTGGTAAATAGATTATGTACTCAAAAATAGTACTTATCTTCCTCATCATAATAATCACCACCTTCTTCTATCTCCATACGGTAAATCCCACAAAGGTTGAATTTGTAATCACAGAGGACTATAAATTCAATCTGCCCATAACGGTACTCATCTTTGCGGGATTTTTTGTAGGTGCAGCGCTTGCTGTATGCAACTCCATATTTGTGGACATAAAGAGGACCATCAGGGATATGAGGCTGAGGCGCGAGCAGAAGGTACTCAATCAGGCAGAGGATGATTACAGGAAGGGTGTGGAAGAACTGCTCAAGGGTGATACCTCAAAGGCAATACAACTGATACAGAAGGCGATTGATGTAAAACCCACGGTGGACATGTACATACGCCTTGCGGATGCCTATATGGGTGAGGACAAGAGGCTCGATGCCTTCAGGGTACTGGAACAGGGATTGCTCAAGAATCCATCCTCTCTTGAGCTCCTCACAGCCATTGCAAGGCGTGCCCTGAGGGTGGGTGATATCCCGAGGGCAAGGAAGGCACTTGAGGATATACTCTCCATAGCCCCTGATAATCTGTACGCCCTCTCAGGGTTGAGGGACATAATGATCGAGGAGGGGGTTTTTGAAGAGGCTGTAAAACTCCAGAGAAAGGTAGTGGAGGGAACAAAGGACGAGACAGAAAGAAAAAAGGAGGACAACCTCCTTACAGGCATGATGTACCAGGTGGCAAGGGGATATGTGGACGAGGACAAATTGAACGATGCTGTATCCAAGATAAAGGAGGTCATAAAGAAGGATGACTCCTTTGTTCCTGCCCATGTGCTACTTGGGGAGGTCTACCGCAGGCTCGGCAATCCATCATCTGCACAGAAGACATGGGAGTCTGCCTATGAAAAACATCCCCATCCCATCTTTCTTATCATGCTCGAAGACCTCTGCATGGAGGAATCAGAGCCAAGCAGGATACTCGACAAATACACCAAAGCCATAGCCACCAATCCCAAGGATGTGAATCTCAAACTCCTCAGGGCAAGGCTCTACCTCAGGCTCGAGATGGTAGACAATGCCATAGAGGAACTCGAAAGGCTCGCCCAGGAGGGTGAGGAAGGTATCTACCATCATGTACTCCTTGGTGAGGCATATCTCAGACGCAACCAGAGTGAGAAGGCATCTGCCCTCTTCCAGAAGGCACTGGGATTCGACAAAGAGATATTCCCGCCCTTCAGATGCAGTGTGTGTGGATACGAGGTGAGGGCTTGGTATCCCAGATGTCCTGAATGCAGAAGGTGGAATACCTTTGAGATGATAAGCCCGCCCATCAAGCCCGGTAACAAGGGGGGGAAGGAGTAATGAAGCCCCTTGTGCTCATCGTGATGGATGGGTGGGGTATAAATCCAAGAAAGGAAGGCAACGCAACCCTCCTTGCAAAGACACCAAATCTTTCCGAACTCTCAACCCTCTATCCCTCAACAAGACTGAATGCATCAGGGCTATCTGTGGGGCTTCCCGAAGGACAGATGGGAAACTCCGAGGTAGGACACCTCACCATGGGTGCTGGGAGGATTATCTACCAGGACCTCACACGCATAAACAAGGCAATAGAAGAGGGTAAACTCAGGGAAGACCGTCTCCTTAACGGTACGATTATCAACATAAAGGAGAGGGGTGGGGCATTGCATCTCATGGGACTCGTCTCTGACGGTGGGATACACAGCCATATAGAGCATCTCTACGCACTCCTCGATGTGGCAAAAAGAAACAGTCTTGAACGCGTGTACGTACATGCCTTCCTCGATGGCAGGGACACACCACCTACAAGTGGCAGGGGATTCATAGAGGGGCTCAAAAGATACCTCGATAATAACAGGGCAGGCAGGATAGCGACCCTGTGCGGTAGATACTATGCAATGGATAGAGACAACAGGTGGGACAGGGTAAAGAAAGCCTATGAATGTATAGTGGATGGTACAGGGGTTATGGCAGAGGACCCTGTCAGGGCTGTTGAGGATGCGTACGCAAGGGGCGAGACAGACGAGTTTGTAAAGCCCACTGTCATAAAAGAAGGGGATAAGCCCATTGCCACCTTAAGGGACAGGGACGGGGTGATATTCTTTAACTTCAGGGCTGACAGGGCAAGGGAACTGACCAGGGCACTCGTGGTGGAGGAGTTCAATGGTTTTGAAAGAAAAAGACACCCAAAGATAGGTTCGTTTATATGCATGACCGAGTACGACCCGAGGTTCAATCTGCCGGTCCTCTTTCCACCTTTCGATCTCAAGAACATACTCGGTGAGGTATTGAGTAACAGGGAGGTAAGGCAGTTCAGGGTGAGTGAGACAGAAAAGTATGCCCATGTGACCTTTTTCTTCAACGGTGGTGTGGAAAAACCCTATCCTGGCGAGGACAGGCTCCTCATACCATCTGCCAGGGATATAAAGACCTACGATCAGAAACCCGAGATGCGTGCCCTTGAGATAGCAGAAAAGGCAGTGGAGAAGATGAAGGAAGGGATTTATGGCTTCATACTCCTTAACTTTGCCAATGGTGACATGGTGGGGCATACAGGGGTACTCGATGCATCTATAAAGGCATGTGAAACAGTGGACAGGGCAGTGGGAGAGGTTGTGAAGACAGCAAGGGGGCTTGGATGGACAGCCATCATGACCTCAGACCATGGGAATGTGGAACAGATGATAGACTATGCAACAAACTCCCCACACACAGCACACACAACTAATCCCGTACCCTTCATACTCGTTGATGATTCGCTGAAGGGTACGTCCCTGAGGATGGAAGGTGGGCTCAGGGACATAGCACCCACTGTCCTCAAACTCATGGGTATCGAAAAACCGAAGGACATGGAGGGTGAGCCCCTGTTTTAAGGGTGGGGGCTTTGCCTTGAGATTCGGAAGGGGGACTAAATCGAAGCCCTTGATCAGGGGTTTTTGGGAAGGGAGTGTGATGGAAGCCACGGGTTATCACACCCTTAAAGGGTTTCCATCAATGGAGAAGGATTGGAGGGAAGAATAGCCTTACAACCCGTCTTAACCCAAGGGGGTGGAGAGATGAGGTACGGGAGGAAGAATCTTATTTTCGGTTTTGTTTATATCATCTTTACCCTTGCGCTCGGGGTATTCATCTCCTTCAAGCTCAAGTCGAACCCTGAATTTGCAAAGGAGGGCTTTGCCTTTCCGAGGGTAATAATGAGGGCAGCCCATGCCCACGGTAACCTCGAAGCCATACTCAACATGATAATCGGGCTCCTGGTCGATAGATTAAGGACTACGGATACCATGAAGCAGGTCATAAGCGTATCCATAATCCTTGGCACCCTTCTTCATTCAGGCATACTCTACATACTCCCCCTTGTGCCATTCGCTGGAAAGATGACCATCATAGGTGCTGTTCTCATAATATTCACCATGGTAGCCACTGCCATCGCTGTTATAAGGGGTATGGAGTAGAATAGACCTGTTACGTGGCATGGATGGAGAGCAAAGCCCCTGGGCATGAAGCCCTGATTGTCTGAGACAAAGATACCCGATTCTTCTCAGGGGACACCCTGCAATACTCAGTGGGTGCCACCCTCTGGGATGACTATCTGGATTGTCAGGCTGGGAGGAAGGTATCTATCTTCAGGGTCTTCTCCTGCGCACCCCTGCATGATAACAGCACCAGAGACTATCTATATCGTTGTTGAACGTCTTTACCCCACCCCTGGTGAACTCGATCTTTATCATGCTGATGCCACCGGGCACGTTGGAATTTATCTCCTCCACCACCACACCCACACCCCATTCGGGATGGCGGAGGTGTACCACCTCTTCACCCACTGCAAGATATAGTCTTCTTATCTCCTTCATGGCGATACACAAAACTCCCCTGTATTAAACCCTTTTATTCCTTATCGGTCAAGAAAAAGTTTCTGTTTAATGCTTGACATGGAAAGACGGTAGGATGATAATCTAAAATAGGATATGCACTCAATGAAACCGTAAACCTCTAAACCCCTTGCAGACATCCACGGAGAGCGGTTACCATCCAGAAAAGCCTTCTTCAAACAGAGAAAGGAGGGTATAATGAGGGAAGAGAGGGTAGGAGTGGTGGATCATTACTATACCCGTCTCGGTGTGGCTACAGTAACACTTGAGGGTGAACTCAAAAGGGGAGACACCATCCATATCAAGGGACATACATCAGACTTCGTGCAGAAGGTGGATTCAATGCAGATAGAGCACCACCCTGTGGAAAAGGCTGAAAAGGGTAGCAAGGTGGGCATAAAGGTGGTGGAACACGCAAGGGAACACGATACAGTCTACAAGGTCTGCGAGGATTAAAACCATGCCTCTTAAAGGTTCATACCACTATCTTACCTGTCCCATGTGCGATTGCGAGATACCC
>WGFF01000162.1 GCA_015492355.1 Deltaproteobacteria bacterium | reverse complement strand
GAAGAAACGTACCGTACTTATTGTGGATGATGAGGAATCTGTACGCGAGAGCCTTGGAGAACTCTTAAAGATCGCTGGATACTCTGTATACACTGTTGAGAGTGGAGAGAAGGGGCTCGAGGTGGTTAAGAAGAGGTTTCCTGATGTGGTTGTTACTGATCTGAGGCTTCCTGGTATAAACGGTATAGAGATAGTCCGCAGGATAAAGGATATAAACTCGGGTATTCCCTGCATCGTTATCACAGCCTATGCCTCTGTTGAGAGTGCGGTTGAGGCTATGAAGGCTGGTGCCTTCACCTACCTTAAAAAACCCTTTGGAAAGGATGAACTCCTTGTAACCCTTGAAAAGGCATTTGAGGTACGTGCCCTCAAGGAGGAGAATATACATCTCAGGCAGGAGATAAAAAGGAAGTACACCGATGCCATTCTCGGTACAAGTCAGGCGATACAGGATGTAAAGGACATCATACACAAGGTGGCTGATACGGATTCAACGGTTCTCATACTCGGAGAGAGTGGCACTGGCAAGGAGCTCGTTGCAAGGGCGCTCCATTACAGTAGTTCAAGGTCCAATAAGCCCTTTGTACCGATAAACTGTGGTGCCATACCAGAGGACCTACTCGAAAGTGAGCTCTTTGGATACGAGAAGGGGGCATTCACAGGGGCTATAGCAACAAAGATAGGCAGGTTCGAGGCAGGGGATGGTGGCACGGTCTTTCTCGATGAGATAGGCGATATGAGCCCTGGACTACAGGTAAAGATACTGAGGGTACTGCAGGAGAAGGAGTTCGAGAGGATAGGCGGTAGAAGAACCATAAAGGTGGATGTAAGGGTCGTTGCTGCAACCAACCAGGACCTTGAGCTGGCTGTACAGGAAAAGAGATTCCGCGAGGACCTATACTACAGGCTGAACGTAATACCCATCCATCTACCCCCACTGAGGGAGCGGAGGGAGGATATACCTCTCCTTGTAGACCATTTCCTGACCACTATTACGAGGAGGAAGAGAAAGTCCGTTACTGGCATAACCCCTGATGCCATGAAGATACTCGAATCATACAATTGGCCCGGTAATGTGAGGGAACTCGAAAACCTCATCGAAAGGCTTGTGGTACTGAAGGAGAAGGGACGCATCACAGCAAGGGACCTGCCAGAAAAGGTAAAGGGTTCTGGCACCGGTCAGTTGAGCGTGAAGTCAGAGGGCTTTGACTACAGTGTCAGGATACCACCTGAGGGAATAGACCTCAATGCGGTTGTTGACAAGTTTGAAACCGACCTCATACTCAATGCCCTGAACAAGGTAAAGGGGGTGAAAAAGAAGGCGGCAGAGTTCCTCCATCTCAACAGAACCACCCTCATAGAGAAGATGAAGAGAAAGGGACTCCTCGACCTTGAGTCATAATATTGACAGTCTTTCTGTTCCATCTCCATAGTGTCAATTCTTTGAACCAGGGATAGATCCTTCCCCCGGGACCGTACAGTCCAATCTAAGTGTCCGTAATTTTTTGTTTTTTCTTACTCATCCCTGAGTCAGAACACCACCCCATGATTTATGGCATAGTTGTTGCAGTATGCATTACAGTGATGATGACCTTCTCTCCAAAGAGGATATTCATTGGTACCCTGTGGATTGCGGTGTGTATGCATCTTTTGAGGGGGGTATCTGCTGGTGAAGAACTGCCACGGGTGATGGATATAGAGGTGGAGACCCACAGGAACTTCCACAGGCTTGTGGTGGTGCTATCAGAGAGGGTGAGGTTCAATGTGAAAAAGGAGCCATCAAGGGTGGCTATACAGATGAGAAATATAGACCTGTCCACTCTTCCCCCGAAAAAACCCTCCACATCACTGCTGAAGGTGGATGGAACACATACAGTCAAGGACAAAAAAGGCAGGCTCACCGACCTTATCGTACAGCTCAAAGGTGTCTCAAAGGTAAAGGAAGGCATAATGACCAAGCCCTTTAGGATATTTATAGACGTGTATCCAGAGGGAAAGACAAAAAAGGGGAAGGGTACAGGGAGGAACAAAGGTGCAAAGGCAGGGAACACCAAGGGTTTGGACACCGTGGGTACTGACTCTACCTTGAAGAGGGTTAGTAAAAGGGACACACACAAAAACAAAAAGGGACTTAAAGAGACCGTGGCAGGAGTGAAATCAGGTGGAGGGCACGGAGATAAGAAAAAGGAAGGGTTCAAAAGGATAAAGGCAGACCCGGGCAGGGTGGTTTTCAACGACGGGTGGAGATGGCTTTACAGAAGGAAGATAAACCGCCTGATAATGGAATCTATCATAGAGAACGATTCCCTTTCGATGGAGGTACTGCGTAGAAGGCTGGGGCTCAAGGGAGAGGACAGATTCGGGCTCCTCATGGAGGCACAGTCAATGGTTGTGGACCTTAAGGCTAAAGGAGAGGTGGAGAAGGCTCAGGTGCTGGAGACCATCCTTCTTTTCATAAACGGGGAGAAAGAGGCAGAAGGGCTTGAGGAGGTATTGAGGATACATCCTGATACAGGTCTGTCGTCGCTTGGATTCTTCCTCCTGGGTGATTATTACGAGAAAAAGGGATTCTATCCTGAGGGGAGTGGTTACTTCGGAAGGGCGATAGATATAAACGATGATGAGTTTATAAGGGCTTCGTCACTTTTCAGAAAGGCACGTATACTCTTTGCCACTGCCAAGTTCTCATCCGCAGTGGAATGGTTCAGGAAGGCACATAAAGCGGGATTCAAAGAGGCAGAGGTATGGATAGGTAATATATACCTTATAAGAGGAAGGATAAGGCAGGCATGGTCCGTCTACAAAAGGGTGAAGGTAGATGACCCATTGAGTCTTCTGAGCCTTGGCGACATAAATATCATCAAGGGGAATTATTCCATAGCAAGGAGGCTTTTTAGTAGGCTCGCATCCATGTACCATGGAGACCCCTTTGTCTCCACATTCTTCAAGGTGAGGGCTGGAGATGCCTATCTTGCAGAGGGTGATGTTGAGAAGGCTGTGGATACCTATTCTAAGATAGCGAAGGAGATGAAAGGAGAGGGCATGGCAATGGCAAGCCTTGCCCTTGCTGATGCCTACAGCGCCACAGAGAATGAAACATATCTCAAAGAGGCAGAAAGGATCTATAGAGAGGTGGCTGATGGAGGGTATGTGGGGTCAGAAATGGCGCTCCTGAGGCTCGTTTCCATTCAGGAAAGATTGAAGAAATATGGTCCCGCAGTTAAGAACGTGGAGAGATTCCTCTCCATGTATCCATCGAGCCAGTTTGTCTTCAAGGCAAAGGTCCTCAGGTCGAGGATTGCGTATAAATGGATAGTATCCCTCTCCGAGCAGGGCGACCACTACAACACCGTAAGGGTGGGTCTCCTCTACGAACAGGAGATAGCCTTCAGCAAGAAGGCTATAACCTTTCTCAGGGTAGGCAAGGCAATGGCAGAACTGGGACTTGATGCAGGCGCGGTAAGAAACCTCAACAATGCCATAAGGATCGGAAAGGACAGGGTGAAGGAGGAGGCGATGGTGGTGCTGGCAGGTGTGTATCTACAGCAAAACGATGGGAAGTCTGCGGAGAGGCTTCTTAGCCACTTCATGGGTATCTTTCCCAGGAGCAGGTACATGGACAGGGCACGCAGGCTCCTCATGGAGGCATACTATATGAACGGGGAGTACGCAAAGGTTGCGGACATGGAACTAAGGGACAGGGATGCCAGATACTTCTTTGTAAAGGCAGAATCCTTAAGAAGGCTTGGAAGATACAGGGAGTCAGAATTAGCCTACAGAAAGGCTATAGGCATGTACAGAGAGGCTGGGGACGTGAAGGGTTTTGTTGATTCATCTTCAGGGCTGGCAGAGGTCTACTTCTTGACAGAGAGGTACATGGACGCCATCAAGGAGTATAGAAAGGTATTTGCATCCATTGATGAGAGATACAGGACAGACAAGTTGTGGATACTTTACAGACTGGCAGGTGCCTATTCAAAACTCAACATGGACAACAGGACATACAGCACAATAGAGGAACTTAAAAAATACGATCCATTGATGGGGAAATGGGCGGACCTGCTCGTAGGGGAGAATTATCTGTAGTTTCCCCTCAGGGAGGACTGATGATTATGACAGACAGTGCAAGATTTGAACTCTTGAGTGATGCGTTCGATACCTTCCAGGAGGCATCGAGAAGGCTCGAACAACACTATGCCATGCTTGCAGAAAAGATAAAGACCCTTCAGAAGGAGCTCAACGAGAAGAACAAACTCGTGGAAAGGACCCGACGCCTCATCGCAATGGGAGAGATGGCTGCAAAGATAGCCCATGAGATACGCAATCCACTCGGCTCCATATCCATCTATGCATCCATACTCCTCAGGGAACTCGATGGCGATGAGGAGAAGAGAAAACTTGCAGAACACATATCAAAGGGCGTGAGAACCCTTGATAACCTCCTATCCAACATGCTCCTCTTTGCCCGTTCTCCAGAGCCTGTTATGGACACCATTGATATACGGGATGTTGTGGATGATGCGATAAATCTCACCACTGGATACGGTAGAAAGCAGATAGAATTCAAAAGACAGTATACAGGCACAACAACGATCAAAGGTGATCGTGGTCTTCTCACCCAGCTCTTTTTGAACCTCTTTCTGAACAGCATGGATGCCATCGAGGGCGATGGAGTGATAGGTGTGCATACACGTATCTCAAAGAACGGCACCGAATGCATGGAGATAGAGGTGAGCGATACAGGCAGTGGTATACCTGCAGGCTTGCAGGACAGGATATTCGATCCGTTCTTTACAACAAAGGATGGTGGTACAGGATTGGGACTTGCCATAGTCTCAACCATCGTCAATGCCCACAAAGGGGTTATAGATTGTAATTCTATCCCTGGTAAGGGGACGACATTTATCATCCGTTTACCAGTGAGGAAGGGGGATGAGAGAGGTGAATGACATACTTGTCGTGGATGATGATATGGAGATGAGGCTTGCCCTGGCAGAGGCTCTCAAGAGAAAGGGCTACTCTGTATCCATTGCCTGCAATGGAAAGGAGGCACTTGAAGAGTTTGGAGAGGGCAGATACAGGATGGTCATAAGCGATGTGAAGATGCCGGGTATGGATGGCATGGAGGTCCTCAGGGAGATAAAAAGGCTCTCTCCCACAACCCCTGTGCTCCTCGTTACAGCCTTTGGCACCGTTGAAAAGGCTGTAGAGGCGGTAAAGGAAGGTGCAGTGGATTTTATACTGAAGCCCTTTACACTCGAAGCCCTCGAGGAGATGGTGGAGAAGGCTCTCAAACCACAGACAGACGCAGAGTCCTTTCAGACAAAGGGCAAGGCATTCCTTACAAGGGACCCTGTCATGAGGCGCATAATCTCCATGGCTATGGTGGTTGCAGAGAGCGATGCAACGGTGCTTATCACTGGAGAGAGCGGTACAGGTAAGGAGCTCATGGCAAGGTTCATACACGAGCACAGTAAAAGGAAGGACTCTCCCTTTGTCGCTGTAAACTGTGCTGCCATACCCGAGGGACTCCTTGAGAGTGAACTGTTCGGTCACGAAAAGGGTGCCTTTACAGGTGCCCTGAACCAGAGGCAGGGCAAGTTCGAACAGGCAAACACAGGCACACTCCTACTGGACGAGATAAGCGAGATGGACCTCAGGCTCCAGGCAAAGCTCCTGAGGGTGATACAGGAAAAGGAGGTGGAAAGGCTCGGTGGCAAGAACCCCATTCCACTCGATATTAGGATAATAGCCACAACCAACAGAGACCTTAAAAAAGACGTAAAGGAAGGACGCTTCAGAGAAGACCTCTACTACAGATTGAACATCTTTCCCATAGATCTGCCACCCCTCAGGGAGAGAAAGGAGGATATAGTATTCCTTGCAGAGTATTTTATGAAGAGGTTTTCCACAAAGTATGCCAAGCACTTGGAGGGGATATCGAAAGAGGCTATTGAATATATGGAGGGTTACCACTGGAAGGGAAACATAAGGGAACTCGAAAATACCATAGAAAGGGCTGTGCTCTTAAGCAGTGGAAAGGTACTGGAAAAAGAACACCTTGTTATGGGTTGCGGTATCACAGAGGATAGCCCACTTGAGGATACAACATCTGGGCACACCACACTCAGGGAGATGGAAAGGGAACTCATCTGCAGGACGCTCCAGGACGTGGGAGGGAACAGAACCAAGGCTGCAAGGATACTCGGTATATCCGTCAGGACACTCAGGAACAAACTCAAGGAATACGGGCAATTAATGCCAGAGGGGGTATAAATTACCCGCCTTTCGAGAAGGGAGGATATTTGAAAAGGTATATAGATTCAATACTTGGGGAAGGGTATGGATATTGCATGTTTTTACCAACGAAAGGAGGGTTCTATGTCAGCGGACTGGTTTGGACCGACCTTAGGGCTTCTTGAAAGGTCACTCGATCTGAGGGCAGCAAGGCACAGGGTGCTGGTATCTAATATTGCCAATCAGGATACCCCTGGATACAGGGCAAAGGATATAAATTTTCAGGAGGAGCTCTCAAAGAGGCTCGGCAGGTTCAAAAGGGGTGTGACACTCATAAATACCCATGTGCGTCATATCCCCATGAACGCACCCGGTGGTGGAACCATAAGGGTAGTTGAAAGGGATGGAGGTATAGAAGGTCTCGATAAGAACAACGTGAGTGTGGAGAGGGAGATGATAGAACTCAGTGAGAACTCGATTATGTACAACATAGCAACACGGCTTATAAAGAGGAAATTCCAGGGACTTTTGAATGCGATAAAAGAAGGAGGTATGTAAGGTATGTTCGATGTATTCTCTGTAAGTGCCTCTGGCATGGAAGCCCAGAGAATAAGGATGAACATCATTGCGAGCAATCTCGCCAATGTGGATACCACCAGAACCCCTCAGGGTGGACCCTACAGGAGAAGGGATGTTGTGTTCACCACTGATGGAGATAACTTCAGTAGGCTACTGGCAAGGGGAATGGATGGATCTCTTTCAGGAGTGAGGGTTGTAGGTGTTGTGGAGGATAAAAGACCACTCAAGCTCGTCTACGACCCTGGTCATCCTGATGCCGATGAGAGTGGATATGTAAGCTATCCCAATGTGAACGTGGTGGAGGAGATGGTCAACATGCTCTCTGCGGTCAGGAGTTATGAAGCCAACGTGACCGCCTTCAAGGCTTCGAGGGATATGATACTCCGTGCCCTTGAGATAGGAGGCTGATGGAGAGGGAAGGTCCTTTGTAAGGGACATTCCCCCTGAAGGAGCCCTTTCCCAAAAGACTTTTAGATTAGAAGTTTTGGGGAAGGGAGTTTGAGGGAAACCCCTTTTACAAAAGGGGTTTCCTTCAGGATACAGACAGATTTTAGTCCGAAAAGGGAGAAAAAGGAGGTCTTCGGCATGGTCGATTCATTGAAAGGTGTTCATGGCTCCATACAGGATATGAATCCACCCGAGCCATCGGGCACAAGGGATGGTAAGGGAGGCATCTCGTTCAGTGGCCTTCTCAAGGAATCTATCGAAAAGGTGAACACCCTTCAGAAGGAGGCAGACAAGGCGATAGCAGGGCTTGTGAAGGGAGAGGTGAAGAACATCCATGAGACCATGATAGCCATAGAGAAGGCGAGCCTTTCCTTCAACATGATGGTTCAGGTAAGGAACAAACTCCTTGCAGCATACGAAGAAATAATGAGGATGCAGGTATAAGCCATGGCAACCATTGTCGATGCATTGAGGGATATGGGTACCAGGAGGCTGGTACTCCTTTCAATGGTCTCTGCCCTTGCTGTGGCAGGTCTCGTTGTGTTCATGCTGTGGGCTCAAAAACCTGTCCAGAGTATGCTCTATTCCGGGCTATCACCTGAGGATGCTGGAGCCGTTATAGATGCGCTGAGGGAGAGACGCATCCCCTATACACTTGAGGGGAGCGCCATATATGTGCCCTCTGACAAGGTGCATGAGTTGAGGATGGAGCTTGCCAGCAAGGGACTACCAGCGGGTGGAGGGGTCGGTTTCGAGATATTCGACAGGACAGGATTTGGTGTTACAGAGTTCACCCAGAAGGTAAACTATCGCAGGGCACTCCAGGGAGAACTTGCGCGCACCATAGCCCAGCTCAAAGAGGTTGACTCTGCCAGGGTCCATCTTGCCCTCCCTGAAAGGGGTGTATTCTTCGATGAGGAAAAGAGGGCAAGGGCATCCATAGTGGTCAGGCTCAAACCCGGCAGTACACTCACCAGGTCCCATGTTCAGGGTATTGTGCACCTTGTTGCAGGGAGTGTGGAGAATCTCAGACCAGAGGATGTAACTGTGGTGGATACAACAGGCAGGATGTGGACGAGACCCATGGAGAAGGAGGATATGTTCGGGTTTACAGCCATACAGCTCGAGTACAAGAGAAACCTTGAGAGGAGCCTTGAAAAAAGGATACAGACCATGCTGGAGAAGGCGGTGGGACTCGATAAGGTGGTGGTGAGGGTCTCTGCGGATGTGGATGCAAAGAGGGTAGAGAAGACAGAGGAGATATACGACCCTGATAGTCAGGTGGTAAGGAGCGAACAGAGAAGTAAAGAGAGGACGAGCGGACGCCCTGCTTCAGCAGGCGGTGTGCCGGGTGTACTTTCCAATATCCCGGATACGGGCTCCAGTGTCTCTGCACCTGCGGTTACATCCCAGACCCAGAGGCAGGATGAGATAATAAACTACGAGATAAACAGGACAGTGAGCAGGGTAATCGAGCCTATGAACACCATAAAGAGGCTCTCTGTGGCGGTACTGGTGGATGGTAACTATGAGGTCGTGAAGGCAGAGGACGGTACAGAGGAGAAGAGGTTCGTTGAAAGGGGAGAGGAGGAGATAAAGAGGATTACAGAACTTGTCAAAGGGGCGGTTGGATTCCTGGAGGAGAGGGGAGATACGATAAGTGTTGTGAGCATACCCTTTGAAGAGGCACCTGTGGCTGATCTCGAGGTACCAGAGGCAGAGACCCCTGTTGTGAGCCCTGAACTTATATCCACAGCAGTAAGATATCTGAGCGTTGCCCTTGTTGTGATATTCACCGTACTCTTTGTGCTCAGACCCATTGTAAAGAGCCTCACAGCAGAGAGACAGGTGCTTGAGACCATCCAGCAGAGCTTAAAACCTGCCATCCAGAGTGGTGAGGGACATGCCCTCCAGGCAGGCTCACCTGTACAGGAGCCTTCCATGGAGAGGCTTAAACAGCTCGTAAGAGAAAATCCCCAGCAGGCAGCAATGATAATAAGGGGATGGCTTAAAGAGAAGTGATAGGTATGGAAGGAAAATTTTCAGGTATCGACAAGGCAGCCATATTCCTTATGAACATAGGTGAGGAACTCGCCTCAGAGGTGATGAAGTATCTCAATCCATCAGAGGTTCAACTCCTCACCGGTACCATAGTGAAGAAGGAGTCCATACCCTTTGAGGTGAGGAAGGAGATAGCAGAGGAGTTCATGAAGGATGCAGAAAAAGGGGATATGGTCGTTGAGGGTATCGACTTTGCCAAGAAGGTCATAACAAAGGCACTCGGTCCTGAGAAGGCAAATCCCATACTCGAACAGATAAGCAGGGACATGAACGGTGGTGGTATAGAATCGCTTAAATGGATGGACCCTGCGATGGTGGCTAACCTGATAAAGGAAGAACACCCACAGATAATAGCCCTTGTGCTCACCCAGATAGGTCCTGAAAAGGCCTCCCAGATACTTCTGTTCCTTCCCGAAAGGCTGAGGGGTGAGGTTATGCTGAGGGTTGCAACCATAGGAAGGGTACCACACGATGCCATAAGACAGCTCGAAGAGGTCATAAAGAGGCAGACCTCCACCGCAGGTGGCATACAGGGAAACGTGGTTGAGGGTGTGAAGATTGCGGCTGAGATACTCAATCAGGTGGATTCAAAGGCTGAGAGCGCCATAATGGAAGTCATAGAAAAGGAGAGCCCAGACCTTGCAGGGAAGATACAGGATAAGATGTTCGTGTTTGCAGACCTCTTGGAGGTAGACGACAGGGGTATACAGCTCCTCCTTAAGGAACTCGACACAGAGACCCTCAGTATAGCCCTCAAGGGTGCTGACGATTCGATGAAGGATAAGTTCTTCAAGAACATGTCAGAAAGGGCAGCAGAGATGCTCAAGGACGATATCGAGGCAAGGGGACCGGTAAGGCTGAGCGATGTGGAGAAGGCTCAACAGAGTATTATAAGGGTTGCACGTAGACTCGAACAGGAAGGTAAGCTTGTAAGGGCAGGCAAGGGTGGGGATGTTGTGGTCTGATACGGTTATTAAGGGGATGTTCGATGAGTTCAAGGATATTTAAGAAATCAGAGGCTACAAAGGAAGGGATAGAGACCCTTGTGTTCGAGCGGATCGGTCATTCTGTGGACGAGGCAAGGGTTGTGGGTGGAGAGGTGATGAATATAGAGCGCGATGCCTATGAGAAGGGATTTCGTGCAGGGGAGTCAGCAGGCTTTGAGTTTGGCAGGAAAAAGGCAGAGACCTTATTCCAGGGACTGGCACATATACTCGATGAACTCGCAAACCTCAGGGACAGACTCTACAGGTCATGCGAGAAGGAGATAATAGACCTCATCATAGCCATAGCCAGAAAGGTCGTCCACAGGGAACTGGAGACAAAGAGGGAGATTGTTGTGGACCTTGTAAGAGAGGCACTCAAGGCATCTGTTGCAGGTGGTGAAATAGTCATACGGCTCAATCCAGAAGACCTTAAGATAATGAGCGAATACAGAGAGGAACTTGCAAGCTATGTGGATGGTGTGAAGAACCTTACCATCAAGGAAGACAGCACCATAAAAAGGGGCGGATGTATCGTGGAGACAAATTTTGGAGAGGTGGATGCAACAGTAGATACCATTATGGGAGAGATAGAGGATAGGCTTAGGAG
>WGFF01000161.1 GCA_015492355.1 Deltaproteobacteria bacterium | reverse complement strand
TCCCTGTGGAATATTGAACATGCTCAGGAGATATATTCCTGGCTACAGGAATGGGCTGGAGGCCAGCCTGGTATGGGTGACCCATGAGTGGAATAGACACCTGTGGGTACCGCGTACCGAATCCCTGAGGTATGTATCTCAGGTTCTCGGGCAGGTAGCCTGAGGATCCCACGGCTTCAGCCGTGTGGAGAGGTCAAATGGCTTAGACGGTGGCTTTCTGAGTGCTCTTTTTCGGTAATATATATAAAGAGGATAAGGATGAGGCACACCTTTGGAGGATATATTCTGGTATTTTTGTTTTTCCTTTCCTCTGCTGGCAGGTGTGCGGATGTGGACCCTGAGTCCGCTGGCAGGGCCGCAGGGGAGATGGCACTTTCTGCCTATGGTTCCATGGAGGGATTCAACCAGAGGATATCCCGACCACTTACCTCTGATGACACTCCCATGACCACCCTCGATGGAAGTCGCTCCTTCAATGCCCGTCTGAGCTGTCCATCCTCGGAGAGGTTCCTTGAGGTATTCATACAGGTGTATCCACAGGGTGATGTGGCCATCATCACAGGTCAGGATACGGACCTGGATGGTAACATCGATTATTCCTACCAGGTACCGTTTCCTGTATCCGGTGTCTGTGCAAACGGTATCATCTCATGTGACCCTGGGACCTGGGACAATTGCAGATACTACAGGTGGAGTACAGACGGGAGTGGAAGGATCGGTGTGGAAGAGGTCTACATCACAGAGCTCGGTGGATGTTACTGCATAAACAACGACTGTGGCAATAACCTTGTCTGGTCGAATCTCCAGACCGTGTTGAAGGACATCGGGGGTGGTGTAGTTGGCAGTATACAGTCATACGATCCCAAGTATGCTGTTACAGATGTATCCATTCAGGATACATCCATCACCTATTACGGTCAGAAGTCCTCTCAATGTACCGGGCTTCAGGAAGGTGGGTCCACGAATCCTGAGAGATATTATGACGATCCAGGGCTTATGGGTTCTGACACATCCGCAGAGATTCAGGAACAGTCCTCTGATCCACAGAGTATCTACAGTCTTGTTTCCCTTCAGGCTGAAAGAGACCCATCAGAGATGAGGACCTGTAATATAAGACGGATAGTCAACTACACCGGTGGTAAATTATACAATCTTCAGTTCAATACCCGGCTGGATGATGACTGTGGTCTGAGCTGGAGGTGGAATTCATGGCTGGTAGTCACTAACAGGGGTGAGGTATATCCTGCCCCTGTTGGTTATTCCACCATAGAGGTTTCGTCTCCTTCACCGGATATAAGGATATCGAGGGTCGATCTTTTGAACTGTGGATATGAGTGGTGTCCCACTGTGTTCAGTGGTGATTATGGTGTGACAGAATCCTGGCAGAGGCTGTGGAACTGGAACTGTGACAACGGGAACTTTATAGATGTGAGGATGCTTCCCGGTTATACATGCGACAGCACCAGGGATGAGATAACCGAATGGGTGGACGATCAGTGCAGTGCCCTGGAAAATGATGATAACTGTCGGCTGATGGAAGAGGTAGTGGATGGTGTCTATACCTGGAGGGACTTCAATCCCACTGGTATCACTCCCCTTCCCACGTGCAGGACCTTTGTTGATGATGTGTGCAGTGTGGAGGTGTGCAGGGACTGGTGGATGAAGGAAAGGTTGTATCTGTGCAAGACGGGCGAGAGTTTTGACTTCAGCGATGTGATACAGAGAACGGATGTCATAACGGATACCCTTCAGGACGATACGACCACCATGTATTACATGGATATGAGGATGGATGAGTCAGGTGAATGGATATACGAGGAGAATACCGCTGGACTTTCATCGAGGGATACCTTTGAAGACTGTCAGAAGGCATGCAAGACAAGGGTGCCTGTTACAGACACCCAGGCAGGTACCACAGGACATACGGGACAGAAAAGGACCTCCACAGGAAGTTATGAGTTCTTTTACAGGAGGTGTGTCGATAACGTCTGTCCTGCTGGTCCTGGTGAGGAAGTGGTGAAGGACTGCCAGTGCATAAGTGACTTTGCAGAGGCGGCATCCATAATGATAACCCTTGAGTCTGCAAGCAAGGACCTCATATGCAGTAGCGGGGTGAAGAGATGAGAGTCAGGGTTTTCATACACGCCATATTGTTCGTCCTGCTTCCGTCTCTTTCGCTGGCTGTAAACTACATGTGCGGGCAGGACCTCGACGGAGATGGTTATGTGGATCTCGAAGGTGAGACCGCCCCATGCGTGGAGACACCCCAGGGGTGGCTGTGTCCCATATCCTCTGTGGAGTGCAACTCTTTCGATACATGTCCTCTTGGTGATTATCCGTGCACTAACGGAATCTGCACCGAACAGGGTATATGTTCATCCACCCTGGTACCGGTCACACGGTACCAGTGCCCGAGTACAGGACAGATATACGACGATCCGGGGGTGTGCAACAACAATTGCAGTCAAAGAGAACCCTGTTCGAGTAATCCCGTCTATACACCTGCTACTGTCTATGCGCAGGTCAAGTGTAGTTATACTTTCTGGTATAACTTCTCTCCTACTCCCTGGTGGGATAGGTATCCTGCTGTGGCGGACTGGTGCGACCATATTATAAAGGTCACCGGTACGAGTATAAATACGTGCGGTTACTACTTTCCTGACAACACATGGGTTTGTTTTGGTGACTACAACCTTTTCAGGAGCGTTCTTGGCTGTCTTGGTGGTGGTATAGATGGTGTGGGCTGGTGTCACGAGTGGGGCAGAAGGGACGTGAGCTTTCAGACGGGTGTGGAATACACCTGTCCCCTGGGTGATTATACATGCAGTGGCTCTCCACCGTCGTGTACAGCTCCGCAGTCCTGTGTCACATACGATGATACCGTAACTCAATACCAGTGCAGTATCACCGGTACGAACCACGATACCATGGATGAATGTACCTCTGCCTGTTACCGGACCGCGGGTTGCAGTACAGAATACACCTGTCCTGCTGGAGACTACACCTGCATGGACAACAACGGCACATACCAGTGCTCACCCAATGAGTGTGTGGACCTTGATGTGACTCCTCCAACGGGTTACGACTACGACGATTCAGGATACACAGACGATGGTGTCATAGACCAGGATGGTAATTGTTCTGGTGAGTTTTTCATATTCAACGGCAGGGCAAGCCAGTGCAGAGGTGTTGGCACGCAGACCACTTTCTTCAACTGCTGCAGTAACGATTCAGGTGATTTTCTCTTCTTCCAGAAGGGCTGTACCGATGAGGAATGGCAGACCAACTCTGCAAGGGATGAGGGTAGATGCCATTACATAGGGGATTACTGTAAAGAAGATTGGCCCGTTATAGGCTGTGTTCAGAGGGCTAAGGTGTATTGCTGTTTCAATTCCAAACTTGCAAGGATCGTACACGAACAGGGTAGACCCCAGCTCAAGAGTTTCGGTCCCGATGGTGGCTGGGGCAGTCCTGAATCACCCGAGTGCAGGGGATTCCGTCCGGAGGAATTCCAGATGCTCGATTTTTCCCGTATCGATCTTTCCGAGTACTTCGGTGACATAGTGACACCTCCAGCAGGTGATGTAACCAGGGACATGGAGGAAAGGATAAATGAGTTCTACCAGGGTATTCAATAGGGCTATTATGGCAGTATTCCTTGTTCTTACGCTCCATACCCCGTCTTTCTCGAAGGTCCTGGGTGTGACGGGAAGGGTGTATCCCATCATTGAAAAGGATGCCCTTGAAGAGATAGAGGAAAGGGCAAGGGGTATGGACTGGGGTGCCTATCTTGACCCCGAGAGATGGAAGGAGAAAGTAAAGAACTACAGACCACCCGATCTCAGAACGCTCTCTCCTGCGGAATCCGATACCTCTTTTCTCGTGGACATGACCTACACCCTCGAGTTCGACATCCCTGATGGAAAGGGAGGGATACTCTATCCACGGGGATTCACCTTCAATCCCCTGGAATATGTGCCATTTTCCCTTACCATCGTCGTGCTTGATGGTACGAGGGAAGAGGAAGTGAGCTGGTTTGTGGAAAGTGAATTTTCATCGAGACCTGATACCATGGTGCTAATTACAGATGGTTCGTGGTACGAGCTTTCAAAGAGATTGAAAAGACCTGTCTTCTATCTCACACTTCCCATTGCGGATAGACTGTCCCTGAGGCACACCCCTTCTGTGGTAACGAAGAAGGATACGAGATTCATGGAGGTGAGAGAAATCCATGTCGGGGATGAAAAGGATACTGATTAGTACGGGTCTTCTCCTCATACTTTTACTCCCTTCGAGGAGTGAGGGTGTATGTGTACCCACGGGTTTCGATCCCGTAAGTATGGTCAACTGGCATTCCATATTTCCCATATCCATTGCAGGTATGAACGTCGTCCCATCTGCGGATGTGGTAAAGACGGTGAGTCTTGCGAAGTCTCCTGTATGTGCCTGTCCCATTCCCATCCCACCTTTCATAAGACCGGGCATACCCATAGGTTTCTGGGAGCCTGCGAGGCTTGTTGAGACTGTGAAGGATGCGTGGTGTTTTCCATCCATAGGGGTGGAGTTCGACCTTTTACCGGGTGCGATGCTCGATGGTACCACAGGACTCAGCAGAAGCAACGTGGAGGAGACCTTTGCACAGGCACATTACTTCATCTTTCCTGTGTGGGCGATGTTAGAACTGCTCAAGGACCTGGTGTGTGTTGAGGGAAGTGGTTTCGATGTCGCATACATAACAGAACTCGATCCCCTCTGGCAGAGTGACATCCTTACTGCAATCATACAGCCAGAGGCAATCCTCTTTGCCAATCCAGTGAGCCAGCTTGCCTGTATTGCTGACAGTGTATCCTCCACCGCTGGTCTTTCCCTCTCACCCCTTTTCTGGTGCATGGGTTCGTGGGGCAGTGCATATCCTCTTACAGGACATATAGGGAGTGCGGACTATGTGGAGGCGAATGCAGGTATTGCCGCACGGCTCATATACAAGCTTTCAAGACAGCTTCTCATCTGCGATACCAATGTTACCCTGTGCAGTTGTGTTCCCACACCGATATGGGTAAAGCACAACTACAAGCTCCATGTTGCGAAACCCGTGAAGGACTTCTCGTCCCATCCCATAGGAAGGAGCGGGCTTCTGTGGGCGTATCTCAAAAACCCACCCTATGCAGGGGACAACTTCGTATGGGTACTCTTCAGGAGGGTCGGCTGCTGTGCGTTCTAAAACATGGATAATAGCCTGTGTGTTTCTTTTCTTCCTTTCGGTATCGAATGTTCATGGAGAGGACTTCGGTATGGAAGACCTCGATGTGGATACGGATGAATACATGGAACTCATCGAGGGTCTGCCACTTACGCCCACACCTGAGATGCTCGAGAGGGCAAGAAAATCCATCCCGCCCGACCTCACCGAACGGATGGAGAGGGAAAAGGAGAGGCTTTTGAGGGAAGAATTCGCAGGGGTAAAAGAATACATGGATACCACAGAGAAAGGGTATTCGATGAAACAGGCAGAAAAGACCCTCCTCAGGGACGATGAGAGGATATATCTGTTCATCTCTTCCTCCATACCTGTAGAGACACTTCGGAACTATGCCGTCTCCATAGACAGGCTCGAAGGGGTGAACATACCGATGGTACTCAGGGGATTCGTGGATGGCATGACAGAGATAAAACCCACCCTGGAGTTCGTAAGGGATATCATCCTCAAGGACAGGGATTGCAGGGGTGTGGATTGCGAGACCCATGATGTGGAGGTCATGATAGACCCCCTTCTTTTCAGGAGATACGGGATAGAAAGTGTACCTGCAATTGTGTATGCAAGAGGAGTGAATGTGACAGATGCCTTTGCAAGCGAAGGACTCGAAGAGTCGGTGGGTGTACAGGAGTATTACATTCTTTACGGTGATTCCTCCCTCGACCATCTCATCGAAAGGATAAACAGAACCGTAAAGTCAAAGACCCTGGGTTGCCTTGTTCACAGGCTCAGAAGAGGGGAGGTCTCAGGACACCTGTGCCGTTGAGAGGGATAAAAACACTCGATGAACTCAGACTCCTTCTGGGCACCACCGCCACGGCAGAACCATGGGATGTCAAGTTGAGGGTTGCCATCTACGGTGGTAGAAGGTATCTGCGGAATACACTCAAGGAGCTCATATACGGACTGCCTTTTTCTTGATGGAGATAAGGCACGATTACTCTTTTTTACTACCTGCATAGTTAATCCAAATAGCATTGCTAACTCTCTCATGTGCCAAGAAGCCATCTTCCTCTAACAAGGGTAGAATATAGCTCAGTAATTGTGGCGATTTGCCGTGTTGCTGTAACATTTCACCCAACGAATTGGGAGCTGGATTATCCCGACACGCACCCATTTTAATACGGTTACATTCTCTAATTCTATCTTTAACCAGATTAATGACTTCTGAATCAATTTTTATACGTGTACCTGTTCTGTTTCCATCATCGTCAAGAGGATATACAATTAGTGAGTTGTTTATATTGCCATTGTACTCAAACGGCCTACCTGTAAAAGTTCGACTCCTTGGCATCTTTCCTCTCCTTCAGTGTTTTGATTTTTTTCAAGGAATTTAACATGTTTATGCAAAAAGTCAAAAATGTTTTTTGAATTTATCAGCTCTGGCTTTTCAACAGAGCCTTTTTCAGTTTGTCAATATCCTTCATCATTTTCTTTCTCACAAACCAGCGTCTGTTTAAAGATACTTGCCATAAGATGTACGGTGCCTTCAGGGGACATTGATTTATGATGTATCCTTCTACCTGCCAGGGATAGTTCAATCCATCTATAGAACTTATTGTTTTATGTATCTGCAATGCCAGTCTGGTATCTGCAAGAAAACTGATACGGGGATTGCGAAAGGTTCTGCAAGGATAAAAGGCATCAATCTTGTGTCCATGACAGCTGGATACTGTCCTGATTCCATCCATGGAATTCAAGACACATACCAGTGGTCTGATTTGACCTCTCCACACGGCTGAAGCCGTGGGATTCTCAGGCAACCTGCCCGAGAACCTGAGATACATATCTCAGGGATTCGGTACGCGGTACCCACAGGTGTCTATTCCACTCGTGGGTCACCCATACCAGGCTGGCCTCCAGCCCATTCCTATAGCCAGGAATAAATCTTCCCAGCATGTTCAATGCAGCATTCACATCAGCATGAGTCCTTCCATGGACAGGACAGATGACCTCAGACCTTACAGGTCTCCTCACAGTCCGTTTGCAAAGATGACATACCTCGGAAGTACCACTCTCATCGATCCTTTCGAGCAATATCCCCCTTCTTTCGCAGTGCTTTTCGAGTATCCTGATGAACCCGAGGAAGTTCCAGAAGTTGTGCACCTTCTGATTGTTCCTCCCGAAGTCCATGGACTCTCTACAGTCTTTGGGGTAGCCGACCATGAAGTGGGTAACTCCATTCTTCCGGAGTATACCCGCTACCTTCTTTGCCAGTGCCTCCTGGGCATGTCTCAATCTCAGGTGCCTCTTCCGGTAGAGTCTCCTGAGCCGTCGGCTTGTCTCAAGCCCCTGCTGAGAGAGTCTTTTCTGTTCCCTCGATATCTGTCCTGTCCAGTATTTGTAATCCTTCCAGAGCTGTCTACCACTGAATACATAAGAGACCTTACATCCCTCTATGGTCACTGCCATGGTCCTCTTCGCACCGAGGTCGGCAGTGGCGTATCTCACGGGTCTTTCCTTCCTTGCAGGTTCGGGTACCTCCACGACGATATGGGTATACCAGACCTTTCTTGAAGGATCGTACTTCAATTCACAGGTCTTGAACTCTCCACGGTATCTCAAAATACCCCTGTAGGGTATCGATAGTCTGTCTCCATTACGTCTGCGGAGGTCTGACGGTAGAGTGATATTCAAAAAGTCATCTACGATGGAATAAGCACCTGTGGATTTGATGGGAACATAGTTGAATGGTCTGGTACCTGTTTTTCTGTTCTTACGGTATCCCGGCAGTCCGGGTTTGTCCTTGAGTCTACCCTTTTCGTGGAGTTTCTTGAGTCTGAGGTATCCCTTCCATGCCTTTGATACTTTCTTCAGCACTTCCTGGGCTATGTGAGATGGAAGTGCCCTGTAGTTTTCGTCGTCTTTGAATTCTCTGCACAGCTCACAGTATGAGGGTACCTTCTTCCCTCCAAAGAACCTCTGCCTGCATAAAAAGTTCACAGAGTTCCACAGGGAAGACACCCTGTCCCCGATGAGTCTCAGGTGTGTCTTCTGAGTTCCTGAAACCAGCAGTCTTACCACATTGGTCCTCTTCATATAAGGATATTACTTTCCGGAAACCAGCAATCTGACCTGCTAACAGTGGAAAGTCATGAGATGGGGTACTTTGTCATTCATTCCAGTGGTTAGAGCCGTGGGCTTTCAATTCAGAATGGGTTTTCGACCGGAAAAAGTAAGATAAATCCGCTGGATGCGAATTCGGTTCTGTATGTTTG
>WGFF01000160.1 GCA_015492355.1 Deltaproteobacteria bacterium | reverse complement strand
CTCTTGGAGCAGGAACCTGTTGATTTTGACGAGATAAAATCCAAGATATACGAGATAGGCTCGAACAGGGCGGAGATGAGGTTCATAAGGTACAGGACATACGAGGAACTGAAGAACATACTCACCGAGGAACAGAGGGCAAGGCTTGAGGGGTTTTTCTCAAGGTTCAAACACGGTATGTATGAAACATGCCCCCACTGAGGGGTGAAACAGTATCTTTCAACTCGGCTCTTTCTCTACAAGAAAGGGGGAATAGGATATGAAACGCTTTATGATACCAAGGGTAGCCCATTGTAGCGAGGGCTGCTGTAGAGGGTCCTGGGCATGACGTTAAACTGCCCGCAGGCATCTGTTCGGTCGCAACGCCCATAGAGGTCTGAGGTTTGCAGGGGGAGACCTTTAGGATTTTGTCTATTCTTTACCCAGCCTACTTTTAGAGAACAGGTGGATGGAAGGGATTTTTATGTCTACGGGCTATAGGGTTTTTTCTGCCCTTTGGCTGGGATGTGGTGTTCGTAAAAGGCTCGTTTCCGGGATTATGAAGATACATCTTTCAAGGGATTTCTTTACAGGTATCGGGTGGCAGGACAGACAGCACAGGGAGTTGATAAGGAGGGTCAATACCTTCCTGAGCGCGGTGGACAATGGAGAGGGTGACCAGGAGCTCAAAAGACTCTTCTACTTCCTGGATGACTACGTGGTGATACACTTCGATGCAGAGGAGCAGGCAATGGGTGAGTTCGACCATCCAGAGACAACAGCCCATGTACAGGAGCATACAAGATTCATAGAAGACCTTGAAAGACTCAAAGAGGAGTTTGAAAGGAGTAGTTCCTGCAGGGAGGTGGCACGCAGGGCAGGGGAATATCTCACAAGATGGCTCACAGACCACATAAAAGGTACGGATAAACGCCTCGGTATGTTTCTCAAAGAAAGGATATAATTCCCTCCACCATTCCTCCTGATAGGTTTCAGTACGATGCTTCCATCCTGTAAAGGTAAGGCTTGTGAAGTTCCCGCCTGAAAGAAAGCAACATGCGTTGCTTTGTATCAGGGGTTTCACCCCGTTGTTGTGGCGAAAACCCTCCGGGCTATCGCCCTTTTCTGGTAAAAAAGTGTTTTCCCCTGCCCCCTTTCCCAAAAAACTTTTAGATTAGAAGTTTTGGGGAAGGGGGTGGGGCATTGTGGCGGACCCTGTAAGACCAAAAAATCGTTGATTTTTCTTTAAAAATTAATTATCCTCATATTTTATTGGAGGTTATTCCTATCCTTAACTACCATCCCTGGATATGAAGGTTGACAGAGAGATAAAGGAGTTGAGAAAGAAGATCGACGATGTGGATCTCGAAATACTCAAGCTCCTTAACAGGCGGGCAAGGCTCGTCATAGAGGTTGGCAGGCTCAAGGCAAAGGCAAAGAAGGATTTTTATGCACCCGACAGGGAGAGGGAGATATACCGCAGGCTCATGGAGAAGAACAAGGGTCCCTTTCCTGATCAGGGGCTGAGGAATGTCTTTCGTGAGATTATAAGTGCCTCTCTTTCCCTTGAAAAACCCCTCAAGATAGCCTTCCTCGGTCCTGTTGCAACCTACACCCATGAGGCGTGTCTGAGGCATTTTGGGCTTTCTGGGGAATACGTTGCAAAGAAGGACATTGCAGACGTGTTCGACGATGTGGAGAGGGGTATGGCTGATTTCGGGGTGGTGCCCATAGAGAATTCCACAGAAGGAGTTGTAACACACACCCTCGATATGTTCATCTCCTCCCATCTCAAGATATGTGCAGAAATACTCCTTGAGGTATCCCTCTCCCTCATGAACAGGACCGGGAATATAAAGGATGTGGAAAGGATATGCTCCCATCCCCATGCCATAGCCCAGTGCAGGTACTGGCTCAAGGAGAACCTGCCAGATGTGCCTGTAATGGATGTGTCGTCCACTGCCATGGCTGCAAGGCTTGCGGTGGATGACCCCTCTGTTGCAGCCATAGCGAGTGAGTCTGCGGCAACCCTCTATGACCTGCAGATAATAAGCAGAAGGATAGAGGACAATACCAACAACTATACGAGATTCCTTGTGATAGGCAAGAGGCCTGCTAAGAAGACAGGGGCTGACAAGACATCCCTCATGTTCGCCATAAAGGACTCCCCTGGCGCACTCTACAGGATGCTGAAACCCTTTGCAACGAGGAAGATAAACCTCACCAAGATAGAGTCCAGACCACTCAAGACCAAGGCATGGGAGTATGTGTTCTTCATAGACCTTGATGGTCATATAACGGATAAAGGGGTAAGAGAGGCCCTTGAGGAGCTCGAAAAGCGGTGTTCCTTCATGAAGATAATGGGTTCGTACCCAAAAAGCCAGTAAAGAAGAGAGGACAGACCGATGCCAACGGTATCAAAGGATGCAAGACCTTCTGTTCCTGAGTATATAGAGAACCTTGTGCCCTATCCACCGGGCAAGCCCATAGAGGAACTGGAAAGGGAACTGGGCATAAAGGACTCCATAAAACTCGCAAGTAACGAGAACCCTCTCGGTCCATCGAGGAAGGCTATAAAAGCCATTGAGGGTGCACTCAGGGGTCTTCACAGATACCCTGATGGGTCGTGCTTCTATCTCAGGGAGAGGCTATCGAGTGTTCTGGGTGTAAGTCCCGAGATGATAATCCTCGGGAACGGGTCCAACGAGATTATAGAACTCCTTGTAAGGACGTTCCTTACAGGGGGCGATGAGGCGGTCATGGCAGACCCATCCTTTGCGGTCTATCCGCTCGTTGTACAGGCATGTGGTGGAAGGGCTGTAAGGATACCACTCGACGGAGACCTGAGACACGACCTTAAGAGGATGGGAGAAGCCATAACGGAAAGAACACGGATCGTGTTTATAGCCAATCCCAATAACCCTACAGGTACCATCGTGAGGGAAGGTGAGCTGAGGGAGTTCCTCAACAGTATCCCTGACAACATTATTGTCTGTATAGATGAGGCATACTATGAGTATGTAAGGAGCAGGGACTTCCCCACCACACTCGAATACATAAAGGAGGGGAGAAGTGTCCTTCTCCTGAGGACCTTTTCCAAGATATACGGGCTTGCAGGCTTGCGTATAGGCTATGGTGTTGCAAGGGCTGATATAGTTGAGTACATGAACAGGGTAAGACAGCCCTTCAACGTGAATCTCCTCGCACAGGTGGCAGCACTCTCTGCCCTAGATGATAGAGACCATGTGGAGAGGTCGAGGGAGAACAATATCCAGGGGCTTGAGTACCTCTTCGGTGAGATACAGGGGCTCGGTTATGAATGTGTGCCAACGGAGGCAAATTTTTTCCTCATAAAGGTAGGGGATGGAGAGGGTGTGTACAGGGCTCTACTGAGGGAGGGTGTGATAGTAAGACCCATGAGGAGTTACGGGCTCGGTGAGTACATCCGTGTTACAGTGGGACTACCTGAGGAGAACAGAAGGTTTGTGGAGGCATTTTCAAGGGTTACCGCCCGGGGAAAGGGGCGATAACAAGGGGGTGCTTTTACGAGGTCTGCCAGGATGCCCCACCCTGTGGGTGGGGATGAATGGCAGGTCTCGTAAAAATAGGGGTGGCTCTACCCTT
>WGFF01000159.1 GCA_015492355.1 Deltaproteobacteria bacterium | reverse complement strand
GACAGGTCCGAAAAAGATACCCATTACCTTTCCATCCCTGTGTAAAAGGTCATCACCCTGCTCCATGGGATTTGCATTCCATAGGACCCCGGTCTCTATAAGTAAGTTTATAAGGGCAACATGGTTGCCCTCCTCGGTCGTTTTTTAGATAAGGTACTCAAAACCCTTTAACCCCTCTGCTGGAAATGCTCGAAACCTTCCTCCTCCAGCTTCAAGGTTCTTCCCTTTTCGTCTACTATCCTTACCCCCTCGCTTCTATCGACTATCCTGCCTACGGGTGTTATCCTAATGGAATTCTCCCTGGCGATGGAATCCACAAGGGGTAGACACCCCTCAGGTGCGGTAAAGAGGAGTTCATAGTCCTCACCGCCTGTAAGGGGGAGTGTCCTTTCTGCATCCTTTTCGGTCAGGTACCTTTCTGTCTCGTCGGAGATGGGTACCCTTTCCATTTCTATCACCGCACCGGTATTGCTTTCGTCCGTGATATGCCTTATCTCTGAGACGAGCCCATCGCTTATATCTATCATGCTGGTGGGTATACCCTTCTGTGCGAGGATTCTGCCTATCCTCAGGCGCGGTACAGGATCGAGATGTTTTCTCACAGCCTTTCTCAGGGGACCATGCTCCACCGCACTGATACCGTGGGTCCTCAGCACCTCAAGCCCTACCGCTGAATCGCCGAGTGTGCCTGTAACGAATATGAGGTCTCCCTTCCTTGCCCCCTTCCTGAGGACCAGTACCTCCTTTTCCACCTCGCCCACCACTGTTGTTGATATTAACATACCGTTCTTTGTGCTCGATGTATTCCCGCCTATGAGTACCACATCGAACGTATCCGCACAATCCTTTAGTCCTCTGTAGAGATCGTCTATGAACCCCTTTTCTGTCTCTGGGTGGAGGGCAATGGATACGAGAAAAAATACAGGCTCTCCACCCATGGCAGATATGTCAGAAAGGGAAATACTCAGGGATTTTCTGCCGAGAAGATACGGAGGTGTGTAGTCGAGGGAGAAATGTACCCCATCTATGAGGATATCCGTTGTAAGAAGGAGCAACCTCCCTGGCTCCTGGATGGTGACACTCGTGTCATCACCTATTGCCTTTATCACACGGGGATGGGTGCATGGGAATTTCTGGACGAGTTCCCTTATCAGACCCTTTTCACCTACATCCCTCAGATACATCCATCAAGGCCTTGGTTGGGTTTTACGCTCCGTGGACTTGAGTTTCTTTCTTGTGGTTCTGGTCTTTTTCTTCTTGAGGACGAGATCGAGGACTTCGTCCATGTGTTTTACAAGGACTATGTTGAGTTTTTTCCTTACATCCTTTGGTATTTCCTCGAGGTCCTTCTTGTTCCTCTCTGGTATGATTACTGTCTTTATCTTTGCCCTGAGTGCGGCAAGGCATTTCTCCTTTATACCACCCACAGGGAGTATCCTGCCCCTGAGGGTTATCTCCCCTGTCATTGCCACATCACGGTTTACAGCGGTCTTTGTGATGGCTGATATGAGGGCGACAGCCATCGTTATACCTGCGGATGGACCGTCCTTTGGTATGGCACCTGCTGGTACATGGATATGGAGGTCGAGGTCCTTGTAGAAGTCCACAGGCACACCAAAATCCCCCACCCTTGTCCGTGCGTAGCTGAGTGCTGCCTGGGCGGACTCCTTCATCACATCACCGAGTTGTCCAGTGAGGGTGAGCTGACCCCTGCCCTTCATGGTGGTTGCCTCCACATAGAGTATCTCTCCACCAACGGGTGTCCATGCAAGCCCGGTTGCCACACCCACCTCATCGGTCTCCTGTTCTGCCTCTGGAAGAAACCTCGGCACCCCGAGATACTCATGTAGATTGGTTGGCTTTACAACAGTGGTCTCCTTCTTGCCAGAGGCAACCTTCTTGGCTATCTTTCTACAGATGGCTGCTATCTCTCGTTCGAGATTCCTTAAGCCCGCCTCCCTTGTATACTCGGATATGACCTTCTTTATCGTCTCGTCAGGTATGACCACCAGCTTCTTTGTAAGCCCGTGTTCCTTTATCTGCCTTGGTATGATGTACTTTTTGGCTATCTGGAGTTTCTCCTCTTCTGTATACCCGGGTATGTTTATTATCTCCATCCTGTCCTTGAGGGGACCTGGTATGGGATCTGTAAGGTTTGCAGTGGTTATGAACATGACCCTGGAGAGGTCAAAGGGTACGTTGAGATAGTGGTCGCTGAAGGCATTGTTCTGTTCAGGGTCGAGCACCTCAAGGAGTGCCGATGATGGATCTCCCCTGAAGTCCATGCCTATCTTGTCTATCTCATCCATCATGAACACAGGGTTTGCAGACCCTGCCTGTTTTATACCCTGTATGATCCTCCCTGGCAGTGCCCCCACATATGTCCTTCTGTGTCCGCGTATCTCTGCCTCGTCCTTTATACCACCGAGGGATATCCTTACGAATCTGCGTCCCATTGCCCTTGCTATGGAACGTCCAAGGGAGGTCTTGCCCACACCGGGTGGTCCCACAAAGCAGAGTATCGGTCCCTTGGTCTTTCTCTGGAGTTTGCGTACCGCAAGGTACTCAAGAATCCTCTCCTTTACCTTCTCAAGATTGTAATGGTCTGCATCGAGCACCTTCTTTGCCTTTTTTATATCGAGTGTGTCCCTCGTGGTCCTGCTCCATGGCAGTTCCACGAGCCACTCAAGGTATGTCCTTATGATCGCCGCCTCTGCTGCATCTGGATGCATCATCTCGAGCCTGTCCACCTGCTTGTACGCCTCCTTTTCCACCTCCTGAGGCATCTTTGCCTTCTTTATCTTCTCCCTGAACTCCTCTGCCTCCTCGGTTATCTCCTCTATATCACCGAGTTCACTCTTTATAGCCTTCATCTGTTCCCTGAGATAGTACTCCCTCTGGGTCTTGTCCATCTCCTCCTTTGCCTGGGACTGTATCTTCATCTGCATCTGGGAGACCTGGAGTTCCTTTACAAGGTAGTCGTTGACCTTCTTGAGCCTTTCCACAGGATCGAGGGTCTCAAGCACACTCTGTGCCTCCTCTATCTTAAGCCCCAGATTCGATGCCACAAGGTCTGCCATGCGTCCCGGGTCCTGGAGGTTCTCAAGTATCATCATCACCTCAGGGAATATGGTCCTGCCGAGGGAGGCGAGTTTTTCGAGCTGTTCCCTGACGTTTCTCATCAGCGCCTCTACCTCAAGGGGCACGTTCTCGATCTGTACCTCGTTTATCTTGGTTATGTTCACTGTGTATGCGGGCTTTGTCTGCACGTACCTCTCAATTCTACCCCTGGCAATACCCTGCACGAGTATCTTTACCCTTCCGTCAGGGAGTTTGAGCATTCTCATTATCATGCCCACTGTACCAACGGAATAGAGGTCCTCTGGCTCTGGCTCCTCCTTGGTCACATCCTTCTGGGTTGCCATGAAGATCAATCTATCCCTTGTAAGGGCAGTATCCACCGCATTTATGGACCTCTCCCTGCCCACAAAAAGGGGTACTATCATGAAGGGAAATATGACCACATCCCTTACCGGCAGAAGGGGCAGTTCGTCAGGTATTATGAGCTGTTCCTGTTGTTCCTGTTCTTCCTGTTCTTTTTCCTTTTCCCTTTCCTCTGTCATATCGCTTCAATCCCCTCTCTTTTACTGAGAATCTATGGGTATGTGTTTTACCTTGACACGCCTGTCCTCTATCCTCGGTATGATAATGGTAAGTATACCGTTCTTGTATATAGCCTTTATCCTTCCAGTGTCAACAGGGAAGGGAAGCTCCACAGTACGGTATATCTTACCGAAGTTTCTCTCCATACATACGTAGTTCACGTTCTTCTCATCGAAGCATTCGAATTTTATCGCCTTTATTACAACTGTATTCTTGAAGAGTGATACATCTATGTCCTCCTTCCTGACCCCTGCCATCTCTGCCTCTATTATGAGTTCCTCCGGGGTGGAGTACATATCCACCTTGGGTACATAGTTTATGGGTTGAGAACCCTTTGTATGGTATATCTCTTCCATCCCTTCCATGATGAATCCGCTCATACCTGCCTCAGCCTCTATGGGTGGTGATGGTACAGGATTCTTTTTGGACATCTTTGCCATTTCCAAACCCGCCTATATCCCGAGTTCTTTTAGATACCTTCTAAGTTCCCGTCTGAATTCGGGTCTTTTCAGTGCAAAAGCTATGTTTGCCTTTATGAAGCCTATCTTGTCCCCTGCATCGAAACGCTCCCCCTCGAATTCGTAGGCATATACAGGCTCGTCTTTGAGGAGTATCCTCAATGCATCGGTAAGCTGTATCTCTCCGCCTCTGCCCGGCTTTGTTCTCTCTATGGTATCGAATATCTCTGGAGTGAGTATGTATCTGCCTATTATCGCCAGGTTCGATTTTGGTTTTTTGGGTTTTTCTTCGAGGTCGACCACCCTGTATATCCTTGGGGCTATCCTCTCGCCCGTTACTATCCCGTAGAGGTGTGCCTTTGACCTCGGTACCTTCTGGACCGCCACTATACTTGCAGGGTATCTCTCAAAGACCTTCATCATCTGACCTATCACAGGCACCCTTGAATCTATTATATCGTCTCCGAGCAAAACGGCAAATGGTTCTGCCCCTACAAGGGCCTTTGCACAGAGTATGGCATGTCCGAGCCCGAGGGGTCTTTTCTGACGTGTGTAGGCGAACTGTATTAGATTGGATATCTCGTTTATCACACCCAGGGTCTCGTGCTTACCCCGTTCCTTGAGCAGTACCTCCAGCTCGAAGGAGGAATCGAAATGATTCTCTATGGCACACTTACCCATCCCGGTGATTATAATCACCTCTTCAAGCCCTGCATTCTTTGCCTCCTCTACGGTGTACTGGATGAGGGGCTTGTCCACAAGGGTAAGCATCTCCTTGGGTATGGCTTTTGTGGCAGGGAGAAACCTCGTGCCAAAACCAGCAGCAGGAAAGACAGCCTTTTTTATCATCATAAGGAATCACCAGAAAAGGGAAATGGAAAGTCTCCTCCAGGCGAGACCCTTTTTTTCACAAAAAAAGAATCTCCCTTCCAATCCCTTTCAGAAAAATCCTTTGAATCCAATGTCATTGAGGTGGAGAGAGGGAAGAACCCATTTCAGAAAAATCCCCCCAACCACACAACCCATAATAACACTTTCCTGTGAGAAGTCAAGACCAAGAGGAAGGGACGAGCCAGGGAAGGTACGGACTTCTCTATGTTTTTGAGGATAGCCTCAAGAAAGGGCTGGGTGGCAAAGCCCCCTGTCTAATAGGAAAGGTTTTTTGATTCGGCATACTTATAGCCTGCAAGAGGGGGCTTATTAAATACCCCACCACCCGAAAACCCCGGTCCTTTTTATTAGATAGAAAAAGGCAGGGCACCCCTGAGGTAAAAGCCCTGCTGTATAGAATCTTTTTATAAACCCACCTTTTGTGGGATTCCCATGGAAAGGTATCCCGCCCTATCCATCTCTGGGGGGATATCGTCTCCAGAGACAGTCCTTACACCCCTAATCTCCTTCTCAACACCACAAATCCCAGAAGCCCGCTTCCCAGGAGAATGAGAGTAGACGGCTCTGGCACAGTAGTTGTAACCCGTATATAGTCCACCCCTAAGGTCGTCCACACACCTGTAGACCACCATCTGCTCACTATGTTGCCATCCGCATCACAGTTTCCGCATCCTGTGCCGAAGACCTGTCCCACAGTGGGATGTCCGATGTAAAGGCTTTCTGGGCTACCCCCTGCAAGGGTAGAGATGCCGAGAAGGGTACCATCCAGATAGGCTGTCACATTGGTTCCTGAAATCTCGTATCTCAAGGTATGATACGCTGTATCAGGACTTAGGGTGTAGGAACTCGTACCATTGGAGATGATAAGACCATGAGTCGATGCAGACCAGAAACCGAGCCCTACAGAGGTATTTGCCCCATCCAGTACCACAAGCCCATCCCCTTTAAATGCCTGTGAGGTGTACTGAAAGCCTATCTCAAGGGTGAAATCACCGCCTGCTGGAAAGGGATTCCCCCCACTGTAGACCACCGGGAAATCCAAGGAACTCACACCGGGTTGACCGAGATAGAGAAAGCCTGCATCTGTATACACAGCAGGGTCAGGATAGCCATTTTCGTAAACAGTCCATCTACTCGGATCTAAGGTATCAAACTCCTCACTAAAGTACACACCACCATGGGCAGGTCTTATCCCCCATGAACCCATAAGAGATATTACTGAGATCAACAGTACAAGAACCCTCTTTACTACCATGGTCCTTCTCACTCCCTCCTTTCTTCAATCTTTGATGTTTGTCTGTGGGTCATTTCTCCCTGAGAGACTTGTTGAAATACTGTTAAAAGGCTACACCCCTAATCTCCTTCTCAACACCACAAATCCCAGAAGCCCGCTACCCAGGAGAATGAGAGTAGACGGCTCTGGCACAGGGGCTACAGGTGTGGGTATGATGGTTGTGGAGAAAACGGAGGGGCAGGAAAAACACTGCCGTGAGAACAATACCCGCAGCTACCCCAGCCATCTTTCTTGCCGGCATCTTCTATCACCTCGCTTTTCTTTTTAAGAATCCTCAGAAAAAATTTGCAATTTTTGTGCCATATATTCCTTCTCTGTAATATGTTGAATTTATTGAAAAAATCGAGACTAAAAAAGGGTATTACAGAAG
>WGFF01000158.1 GCA_015492355.1 Deltaproteobacteria bacterium | reverse complement strand
TGTCAATGGAGGACTTTATCGCCCTTGGTGAGAAGGTTTTTAATGGTAAGGGTACATGTACCCTGTGCCACAATCCTGTGGTGAAGAGGGCACCACTCCTTGAGCAGGCGGCTGTTGTTGCGGAGGAGAGACTGAAGGACCCGAGATACAATGGCGAAGCCAAGGATGCGGAGGAATATCTATATGAATCCATGGTCAAACCCTCTGCCTACGTGGTTGCGGGATATGGTGTTACAGGGACAAACGATACGGTAAGCCCTATGCCTGATGTATCTACGGGTGCGATCGGTCTCAACGAGATAGAGCTGAGGGCTATTATTGCCTATCTTCAGGACCTTGCGGGTATGGAGGTGACAGTTGAGATACCCAAGGGAGAGCCTTCCGCAGGTGAGGAAAAGACCGCCCAGGCTGAGGCGCCACCACCTGCAAAGACACCCGAAGAGGTGGTCAACAAGTACGGTTGTGGAGCCTGCCACAAGATAGCGGGTCAGCAGGGTGCAATAGGACCAGACCTTACCAGGATAGGTGCTGAAAGGGATGCAGAGTATCTGAGAAGGGCGATACTCGATCCCAATGCGGATGTTGCAGAGGGATTTGCCCCTGGCATGATGCCGACTGATTACAAGGACAAGATGACAGCCGGTGAACTCGAGCTGATAGTAAGCTACATGGCACAGTCCAAATAACAGGGGATAACAACAGGAGGATTGAAAAAACAGTTTCCGTGAGGTTTTGATTATGAAAATACCCAGGTTATTACAGTTTATTGTACTCGTCCTTATTGCCTACGGTATATGCAAGCTTCCCCAGTACCTTATGGGTAAGCCCATACCCGGAAGCCTTATCCTGATGTACATGTTCTTTGCAGTGGTGATGATACTGCTCGTTATGACCTCCACAGAGGAGAGCACAAGGGAGCTTTTCGGTCCCATAAAGGCACTCGTTGAGGATCCGAGCAAGGCACTTATAAGGAATATAGTTTTCGTAATCGTACCCCTTGTGGCAGGGTACCTTACCTATGAGCAGTTGAAGCCGAGTTTTGAGCCACCGGTTGAGCTCAGGAGTACGCACCCCGCTCCACCATCGACCATGAAGGCATTCGGCAAGACATACAATCTTATGACCCTTGAGAATCCATACAGGAAGCTCGAAAAGGAAGACCCAGAGAAGTTCAAGGAGCTCGTAAGGGAAGGCGGAGAGGTCTACTTTCAGAACTGCTTTTTCTGCCACGGGGATAAACTCTACGGAAAGGGGCATTATGCCCATGGCTTCAATCCCCTTCCTCTGCCGTTCCAGGGTAAGGACACTATAGCCCAGCTCCAGGAGTCCTTCGTTTTCTGGAGGATAGCAACGGGTGGTCCTGGTCTGCCGAAGGAGTCCACACCATGGCTTTCATCAATGCCTATATGGCAGCACTTCCTCTCAGAGGAAGAGATATGGAAGGTTATACTCTTTATATATGACTACACAGGCAACGTGCCGAGGGCTTGGGAATAAAAAAGGCAATTAAAAAATCTTCAATACAGGTGTTGGCATATGATGAAAAGAAGGATAGTTTTTTTCACTCTCATAGTGGTTTTACTGCCCTCCATCATCATGGCTAAGGGTGACCCTGACAGGGGTAAGGAGATATACGACAAAAGATGCTGGTGGTGTCATGGAGAGGAGGGGGCAGGTGATGGTCCTGCTGCGGAGTTTTTGAATCCCCCACCGAGGGATTTTACCGCAGGGATGTACAAATTCAAGACCACCCCCTTCGATGAGTACACACCTACAGACCAGGATCTTTTCAACATGATAAAGGGTGAGTTCACCAAGAACTCCATAACAGGCTGGACAGGTATGAATGACTCGTCCATGCCAGGATGGGGTGATATGCTCTCGGAACAGGATATATGGGACCTTGTTGCATACATAAAGACCCTTGGAGAGCTCGAACCACCTGAGAAGGGCTCCATAAGCTATGACTCACAGATACCCCCTTCTGAGGAGAGTATTGCAAAGGGAAGGGAGATATTCAAGGAGATGTGTGCAGAATGTCATGGCGAAGAGGGCAGGGGCGATGGGACAAAGAAGCTCAAAGATGACTGGGGATACAGGACCTGGCCCAGGAATCTGACCAAGGGATGGTCCTTCAGGATAAGTAACGATCCAAAGGATATATATACCCGTATTACCGTGGGTATTCCCGGCACCCAGATGCCGAGCTTCGCAGACCCTGCAAGTAAAAAGAAGCTCTCCGATGAGGAGAGGTGGCATGTTGCCAATTATGTTGCATCCCTCGATGAGCCGTACAAGAAGCCAACCGACAATACGGTCATAAAGGCTGTACGTATAGAGGAAGAGGTGCCTGAAAAGCCAGATGACCCTGTATGGGATAAGGCAGAGTATACAAGTTTTTATTTCGTACCACAGATAATAGCCAAGGAGAGACACTTCACACCATCCCTTAACTCCATATCCGTAAAGGCTGTGTACAATGACAAGGATATCGCTATCCTCCTTGAGTGGGATGACAGGACTTACAGTCTACCAGGGGACAAAAAGGCTATAGAGATAGCGGATGGGGAGGTGTTCGAGGATGGTGTTGCTATCCAGCTGCCCATACATATACCAGACGGAAGCGAAAAGCCCTATTTTGGTATGGGTGATGCGAGTAAACCAGTGAATATATGGTTCTGGAAGAGCCCTTCATCAAAGGACGCCCCCCAGACCATAAAGCTCATAAATGCAAAGGGCTTTGAAAAGCAGGAGGAGAGGGATCCTTCAGAGGCAGGGCTCAAGGCAGTTGGCACATACAACAAGGGTACGTGGCGTGTGGTGATGAAGAGGGCACTCAAGGCTGGAGACCCTGAAAAGGACATCCAGTTTGTGAGCGGTAAATTCATCCCCATAGCCTTTGCAGCATGGGATGGTTCGAATCAGGAAAAGGGCTCCAAGCACGTCATGACAACATGGTACTGGCTGTTTCTGAAACCAGAGCCAGGTATCGGTGTCTATGCATGGCCCATTGTGATAGCATTGCTTGTGTTCGGTGGGGAGTTGATGTGGTTGAGAAGTGCAAGAAAGAAGTGAGAAAGGTCTGCGAATAGAGGCTTCTGAAACGGACAGAACCTTTAAAGGGTTCCGTCCGTTTTTTTATTCTGAGAAGAAAGTTCCCCTGTGATAATAGATTGACGT